>CABVDR010000024.1 GCA_902497145.1 uncultured Oscillospiraceae bacterium | reverse complement strand
CGCCGCCGCACAGCACGGCCTGCTCGCCGAACAGGTCGGTCTCGGTCTCGTCGTGGAAGGTGGTCTCCATGATACCGGCGCGGGCGCCGCCGATGCCGGCGATGTAGGCCAGAGCGATCTTCATGGCATCACCAGTGGCGTTCTGCTCCACGGCCACCAGGCAGGGCACGCCCTTGCCGTTGACATAGGTGGAACGGACGGTGTGGCCGGGGCCCTTGGGGGCAGCCATGAACACGTCCACGCCCTTGGGGGGCACGATCTGCTGATAGCGGATGTTGAAGCCGTGGGCGAAAGCCAGAGCGTTGCCCTCCTCCAGGTTGGGGGCGATGTCACGCTTGTACACGTCAGCCTGGACCTCATCGTTGATGAGCATCATCACGATGTCGCCCCACTTGGCAGCCTCAGAAATGGACATGACCTTCAGACCGGCCTCCTCGGCGTTCTTCCAGTTCTTGGAGCCCTCACGCAGACCCACACACACGTCGCAGCCGGAATCCTTCAGGTTCAGGGCGTGAGCGTGACCCTGGGAACCGTAGCCGATAATAGCGATCTTCTTCCCATTCAGATAGTTGATGTCACAGTCCTTGGCATAATACATCTTAGCCATGATCGTACACTCCTTTTTATCAAATAAAATATATTCCAATTTCAAACAGGCTGTTTGGCCTGTGGAATTGACATTACAGCACGTTCTTGCCGTAGTTGTACTCTTCCCGCAGCTTGTTGTCGTCATAAATGGAGCTGCGGCCCCGCTCAATGGCCAGGGTGCCCGTCTTCGCCATCTCCAGGATGCCAAAGTCGTCCAGCAGGTCGATCAGAGCGGTCGTCTTGCTCTTATCCCCGAAAATGGCCACGGTAAGGGTCTCCCGGCTGACGTCGATGATGTTGGCCCGGAAAATGTTGGCCATTTGGATCACCTCGTCCCGGGCATTGCGGTCCACCGCCTTGACCTTGATCATGGCGAATTCCCGCTGGATAGAGGTCTCCTCGTCCAGGATCTTCACTACCATCACCGGAATCAGCTTGCGGCACTGGGCAGCGATCTGATTGACCATCAGCTCGTCCCCCAGAATCACGATGGTGATGCGGGTAACGCCAGGCTGGCTGGTCTCGCCGGAGACGATGGACTCGATGTTATACCCCTTACGGGAAAACAGCCGGGCCACCTGGCTGAGGACGCCTGGAATATCCTGAACAAGCAGGGACAGGGTATAGAGCTTCTTTTCCGTATCAAAGGTCTTTTTCATGTCCCCGCCCCCTTACTTCAGCAAAAAGTCGGTGATATGGGCGCCGCCCGCCACCATGGGACGGACCATCTCGTCCATGTCGATCTGAGCATCGATGACGTAGCCGCAGCCGCAGGAGAGGGCCTCCTGGAGTGCGGCCTCCATCTCGGCACGGTTGGTAACCCGCTTGCCCTTGAGTCCGTAGGCCTCGGCCAGCTTGACAAAGTCGGGGCCCCGGTCCAGGGTGGTCTGGGAATAGTGCTCGTGATAAATGAGGTGCTGCCACTGACGGACCATACCCAAGGTACCGTTGTTGAAGACCACGGTGATGATGGGCAGGTGGTAGTACTGCACGGTGGCCAACTCATGGCAGTTCATGCGGAAACAGCCATCGCCGGTGGTGTGGATAACCACCTTGTCCGGATTGCCCATCTTGGCGCCGATGGCGGCCCCCAGGCCGAAGCCCATGGTGCCAAAGCCGCCGGAGGTGAGCAGCTGACCGGGATACTCAAAGTGGAAGTGCTGGATGGACCACATCTGATGCTGGCCCACGTCGGTGGCCACAATGGCATCGTGGGGCACCGCCTTCTGGATGGCATCCAGAACCTGGCCGGGCGTCAGCTTGTCGCCGCTCTCCACCGGCTGCTTGGCCCGCAGAGGGAGAATGTGCTCCTTCCACTCCTTGTGGCTGTACTGGGGCAGGCGGTCGTTGAGCAGCTCCAGCACCCGCTTGGCCGAGCCAATGATGTGGTGGTCGGTGAGCACGTTTTTATCGATCTCGGACCGGTCAATATCGATATGTACGATCTTGGCCTGGCTGGCAAAGGTATCCGGCTGGAGAGCAACCCGGTCGGAGAACCGGCAGCCCACCGCAATGAGCAGGTCGCACTCGTTGCAGGCCACGTTGCTGGCCTGGGAGCCGTGCATCCCGATCATGCCAGTGGTGAGGGGGTGAGCCCCGGGGAAGCCGCCGCCGCCCATGACGGTAATGGCCACCGGAGCGTCCAATTTCTCGGCAAATTCCCGGAACTGCTTATCCGCCCGGCCGCGAACCACACCGCCGCCGCAGATGAGCAGGGGCCGCTGGGACTGGGCGATCATGTCCACCAGCTTGTTGATGTCCCCAATATCCGGCTCCGGAGCCTTTAGGCCGTGGTTGACGGCCAGCTCCCGGATGCTGTTGGTGGACCGATTCTGGGTCCAGGGAATGAACTCATAGTCGATCATCGTATTGAGGGCGGTGACATTTTTCAAAAAGTCGATAAGCACCGGGCCGGGCCGGCCGGTGGCTGCCACGGCGAAGGCCTGACGCATGATATCCGGAATGGTCTGGGGGTCCCGGACCAGATAGGTGGCCTTGGTAATGGGCATGGCGATGCCGGTAATGTCTACCTCCTGGAAGGAGTCCTTACCCAGCAGGTCCTCACTGACGTTGCAGGTGATGAACACCACAGGGGAGGAATCCATATAGGCGGTAGCGATGCCGGTGGTCAAATTGGTAGCGCCCGGACCGCTGGTGGCGAAGCATACCCCCACCTTTCCGGTGGACCGGGCGTAGCCGTCGGCGGCGTGGGAGGCACCCTGCTCGTGGGCAGTCAATACATGGCGTATTTTATCTTTATAATTGTACAGTTCATCATAGAGATTCAGGATGGTTCCGCCGGGATAGCCGAAGACGGTGTCCACCTCCTGCTCCAGCAGGCACTCCATGATGGCCTGGGTGGCTCTGATTTTCATAGATTCAACTCCTACACAGGAATTCTTATTTTTGTTTTGCTTTTCAGTCCCCAGGCTCAAAGATCGCTGTTCAATCCATCAACCCAGAAGCAAAACAAAGTTTTGCAGAAAGCTCTTTTGGTTTCTTTTCTCTCGAGAAAAGAAACTTAAATCTTCCCCCCGCCCTTCTGCACCGCAATCACGCCGGTGCGGGCCACCTCCAAGATGGAGAAGGGGCGCATCATGGACTGGAAGGTATCCAGCCGGTCCGGGGTATCGGACAGCTCCATGGTCAGGGAGGTGGGGGAAATATCCGCTACCTTGGCCCCCATGATCTCACAGATGGTCATGATGTCCTGGCGGGTCTTGTTGTTGGCGTTTACCTTTAATATCATCAGCTCCCGGCCAATCAGGCTGTTCTCTTCCAGAGTCCGCACCTTAATGACCTCGATGAGCTTGTTGAGCTGTTTTTCCACCTGTTCCACCACGTTGTTGCCGCTGTCCACGATGATGGTGATGCGGGAGATGGTGGGGTCGTCGGTGACTCCCACGGCCAGGGAGTCGATGTTGAACGCCCGGCGGGAAAACAGCCCGGTAATTCGATTCAATACGCCCGCCCGGTTTTCCACCAGGACGGAAATGGTCTGTTTCATATCCTCTCCCCCTCCTTAATCGTTAGTACCCACGTCGGGGTGAACCTCGCAGATCAGCAGGCAGCAGCCCTTGGTATTCAGGAACTGATCCACCACTTCGTCCAGAGTATCCTCGTTGTTGGCCACCAGGCTGGGAATCCCATAGGCCGAGGCAATGGTCTCAAAGTCCGGGGAACCGTCCAGAGCCACGCCGAAGGGACCGTGGTAGGGCGAGCGGCACTGGATCTGGTGCACCAGGCCCAGCATATGGTTGCGGAACAGGACGATCTTCACGTCCATGTCGGCACAGCGGATGGCGGAGAGCTCATTCATGGCCATCTGGAAGGAGCCGTCGCCGCAGATCACCACATTCTGCTTCTCCGGTGCGGCCACTTTCGCGCCGATGGCGGCAGGCAGGGCGTAGCCCATGGTGCCCAGACCGCCGCTGGTGAGCAGGCGGCCCTTCTTCTGGGGCAGATACTTACAGGCGAAGATCTGGTTCTGACCCACGTCTACGCTCACAATGGCATCTTCGTCCAGCTTCCGGCCCAGCTTGCGCATGACCGTACCGGGGAATACGTAGCCCTCCCGCTGAGGGAAGACCCGACTCAGCTCCGCCTTGCGGTAGTCCTTCAGCTCCTCCAGCCAGGCGGCGGAATCGGTCACCGGAGCGCCCCGCTCCAGGATCTGCTGCAAAATCACCTTCACATCGCCCACCAGAGGGACGGCAGCCTGCATGTTCTTGCCGATCTCCGCCGGATCCACGTCGATGTGGATGGTGGCCATGCGGCGCTGAATCTCCCGGGGGTCCACCATGGCCCGGTCGGCAGCGCGGGTGCCTACCATAATAAGCAGGTCGGCCCGGGCCAGGGCCTGGTTGGCGCAGTGGTTGCCGTGGGCGCCGATCATGCCCATGTTCAGGGGATGGTCGGTAGGCATCAGGCCGATGCCCATCATGGTCTTCACCACGGGAATGGCACAGCTCTCCGCCAGCTCCAGCAATTCGGCCTGGGCGTTCGCCAGCCACACGCCGCCGCCGGCACAGATGAGAGGCTGACGGGAACGGGCGATGGCCTCCACCACGCGCTTGATCTGCAGGTCGTTGCCCTTGACGCTGGGCTTATAGCCCCGGATGTCCACCTGCTCGGGGTAGTGGAAGCTCTTGAGCTGCTGCTCCTGCACGTCGATGGGAATATCGATCAAAACCGGACCGGGCCGGCCGGTGGAGGCAATGTGGAAGGCCTCCTTCACCACCCGAGGAATATCGTTGGCGTTCTTCACCAGATAGCTGTGCTTGGAGAAGGGTGCCACCGCGCCGGTAATGTCCACCTCCTGGAAAATGTCCCGGCCCAACAGGTGGCTTGGCACCTGGCCGGTGATGGCCACCATGGGGATGGAGTCCATATAGGCGGTGGCGATGCCGGTAATGAGGTTGGTGGCCCCCGGACCGCTGGTCACCATACATACGCCTACCTTGCCGCTGATGCGGGCATAGCCCGAGGCCATATGGCCTGCATTCTGCTCCGTGCGTACCAGAGTATATGCAATCTCCGGGTGTTCCTTCAGGGCGTCTACCGCCGGGCAGATCGTCGCTCCGGCGTAACCGAACATATGGGTCACGCCCTCCTGCAGCAAGCTCTCAATCAGCGCATGTGCTCCATTCATTTCACCGTCACCTCCGCATTCCTTTCACAAAAACAAAAGCGGCCACATCCTATCGAACTGATAGGACGAAGCCGCTTTAACTCCGTGGTACCACCTAACTTCGCACCGTTTCCGTGTCTGGCGCGCACTCAAACCCCTGATAACGGTGGGTCTCCGACCCCGCCTACTGAACACCTACTGTTGTTCAGCGGGATAGCTCACGGGCGAGCTTCGGACTTGAGTCCTCCCTGGGAGCTTACACCAACCGCTCTCTCTCTGCGCGTTTCGGACTCGCCTACTAACCCGGTCATCGCCGTTTTCCCTTCATCACTTTAATTCGTGAATCTGTGTAAGTGCCTATCATATTAACTCCATTCCCTCCGTTTGTCAATTCTTTTTTTCCGTGGTATACTGAAGCGAACAACACCATTGGTTGGAGGGTTTTATGAAGTACCTTGTATATGGCGCAGGCGGCACTGGCGGCTGTCTGGCTGCCTATTTGGCTATGGGCGGGAAGGATGTATCCCTTATTGCCCGGGGCGCCCACCGGGACGCCATTGAAAAAAACGGTCTGGTGCTGGAGACCGGCCACGGCACCTTTGCCGTCCCCATCCCTGCCTGGGAGCAGGAGCACTATGACCAGCAGCCCGATGTGATCTTCGTATGCGTGAAGGGCTACTCTTTGGAAGGCATCTTCCCCACTCTGGAGCGTCTGTGCCGCCCGGAGACCATTGTGATTCCCATCTTAAATGTGGTGGGCACCGGCGGGGTGATGCAGCCTAAGCTGCCGCAATCTCTGGTCACTGACGGGTGTGTGTATATCGCCGCTGAGATCAAGGCCCCCGGCGTGGTCCATATGAGCGGTGATATCTTCCGGGTGGTCTTCGGCCCCCGCACGCCCCTGGAGTACCGTCCGGAGCTGGAGCAGGTGGCCCGGGATCTGAAGGAGTGCGGCGTGGAGGCCATTTTGTCCAGCAACATCCAGCGGGACGCCTGGATGAAGTTCTCCGTGGTCTCCCCCATGGCTGCCTGCGGCATCTACCACAATGTAAAGGTAGGCGCCATGCAGCACCCTGGCCCCATTCGGGATGATTTTGCCGCTTTTGTCAATGAGATTGGAGCCTTGGCTGCCGCCATGGGCTTCCCCCTGGGGGACGACCTGGCCCAGCGCAACCTGGCCATCCAGGACGCTCTGGACCCCGACGCCTCCACCTCCCTCAAGCGGGATTTGGACGCTGGCAAGCCCTCGGAAGTGGACGGGCTCATCTTCCAGGTGGTGCGTCTGGGCCGGCAGTTTGGGGTGCCCACCCCCCGGTATGATGCGGTAGCCGCCAAGCTGGGTTACGTGGAGGCCGGGAAATGATCAACACCACCCTGTGCTACATCGCCCGGGGAGAGGACTACCTCATGCTCCACCGGGTGAAGAAGGAAAACGACCTCAACCACGATAAATGGATCGGCATCGGGGGCAAGTTTGAGGACAAAGAGAGTCCGGAGGACTGTGTCCTGCGGGAAGTGTGGGAGGAGACGGGACTGAAGCTCACCTCCTACCGCTACCGGGGACTGGTTACCTTCGTCTCCGACCGCTGGCCCACGGAGTACATGCACCTGTTCACCGCTGACGGTTTTACCGGCTCGTTGAAGGAGTGCGACGAGGGGGTACTGGAGTGGATCCCCCGCCGCCGTCTGCTGGAGCTGCCCCACTGGGAGGGGGACGCCATCTTTCTGGATCTCATCGCCCGGGAGGATACCCCCTTTTTCTCCCTGAAGCTTTGCTACCAGGGGGAGGAACTGACCCAAGCAGTCCTGAACGGAACTACCATTAAAGGAGGAGCATCTCTATGATTGTTACGATTCAAAACGAGTGCCTCACCGTGGACATCGAGGACCTGGGCGCCCAACTGGCCTCGGTGCGCAACCACCATGGCACGGAGTACCTGTGGCAGGGAGACGCAGACATCTGGGCCCGCCGTGCTCCCATCCTCTTCCCCATCCTGGGCCGTCTGAGGGAAAACACCTATCTGCTGGACGGGGTACCCCACAAAATCGGTCAGCATGGCTTTGCCCGGGACTGCATCTTTGAGCTGGTGGAGCACAGCGACACTCAAGCGGTCTTCCGCCTCACCGACAACGCGGAGACCCGCCGGCTCTACCCCTTCTCCTTCTCCCTCACCATCACCTACACCCTGGAGGGCAACCGTCTCACCAAGAGCCACCGGGTGAAGAACCGCTCGGAGCAGGTAATGTACTACGAACTGGGCGTCCACGACGGCTTCCGGGCCCCTCTGGAGGAAAATGAGACCATGGCCCAGTATGCCATCCGTCTTCCTGGCCTGGATGACGCCATTACCCCCTATGGCATGGACGAGCAGGCCATGGTCACCCCCAAGGGCGAACCCATCCCCCTGGAGAACGGCCGGCTGTCCCTCACCCCGGCCACCTACAATCTGGACACGGTCATTCTGGACCAGCCGCCCAAGGCCCGGGCCGTGCTGGTGGACGGTCAGGACCGCCCCCGGGTCACAGTGGATTTCCCCCAGTTCCCCTACCTGGGCATCTGGACCCAGGACAAGCCCTTTGACACCAACTACGTGTGCATTGAGCCCTGGAGCACCCTGCCAGATGCCACCTTTGTGGGCCGGGAGCTGAAGGAGAAGGCGGGCATCCGTTCCCTCCAGCCTGGCCAGGCGGAGGAGCTGTCTTACACCACCACGTTTTCTTAATTAGAAAGGAGCTTTCTGCGGATGAAACCGGAATATGTAAACACCTTCGGCCTGCGTAAGGTCACTGACAAGCAGGGGGAGATCCTGGAAATTACCCTGGACGCCTCCTACAAGTACATGGAAAACAACGTCACCGTGACCTCTAACGGTCTGGAGAATGTGGCCACCCCCAACACCGACCTGGTGGCCTCCATTGTAATGAACCGGCAGAGCGCTATCTCTCTGCGCAATCTGCTGATCCAGACGCTGGACGGAGAGAATTGAAAAAAGGGACCGCTGAGCGGTCCCTTTTTTATTCGTCTTTGGCCGTAGGCAACAGCTTTTTCCGCCGGCTCAAAAACAGGGTCAGCGTAGTAGCACTGGCCAGAAAATCGGCAATGGGCTCGGCCACATAGATGCCCATGACGCTTCCCGTCACCCGGGGCAGGATGATGGCCAAAGGCACCAGCAAAATCACCTTCCGCAGCAGAGCCAGAAACAGGCTGGTGCGGGCCTGACCCAGAGCCATAAAGGTAGTCTGGCAGGCCAGTTGGGCCCCAAAGGCCCACATGCCGCCAAAGAAAATAGGCATGACCCGGCTCACCAAGTCGATGAGCTCCTGCTGGGGGGTAAAAATTCGAGCCAGCATACCGGGAAACAGCGCCACCACTACAAATGCGGTGCAGGTGACGATCAGCGTCACCGTGAGCAGCCGTTTAAAGGTCTGGCGCACCCGCAGGTAATTCTTAGCCCCGTAGTTGTAGCTCATAATGGGCTGGGTGCCCTGGGTAATGCCCTGGGTAGGCAGAACCACCATCTGCATGATGGACTGCATAATAGTGATGGAGCCCACGTACAGGTCGCCGCCGTAGGTCTGCATCCCGGTGTTGAGCACCACAGTCACCAGACTCTCGGTAGACTGCATGATAAAGGGGGCCACACCTAAACCGGCTACACGGCCCACCACGCTTGCTTGCAGGCGCATATTAGCTGCCCGGATGCGCAGTCCGCTGCGGCGGCTGCACAGGAAGCCCACCACCCAGGCCGCGCTCACCGCCTGGGAGAGAATGGTGGCCAAGGCCGCTCCCTTTACCCCCATATTCAGGCCGAAGATGAACACCGGGTCCAGGCAGATATTGAGGATAGCTCCGATAAGCACACTGAGCATGGCCACCAGGGCCTTTCCCTGGGCGCTGATGAAGGTATTCAGGCCTAAGGCCAGCTGGACAAAGATGGTGCCGATGAGATAAATGCCGATGTAATCCATGGCATACCCAATCGTATTTTCCGACGCGCCGAAGGCGTAGAGGATGGGCTCCTTAAAGGTGCTGAACCCCACCGTCAGAGCAACTGCCGCGATCAGCAGCATGGTCAAAGAGTTGCCCAAAATCTTCTCCGCCCCGTCCCGGTCTCCCGCACCCAGGCGGATGGAGGCCAAAGGGGCACCGCCCTGACCGGCAAAGGCCGCAAAGGCGGACACCAGCATAATAATAGGGAAGGTAACTCCCACGCCGGTGAGCGCCACATCCCCAACTTCGGGAATGTGGCCGATGTAGATGCGGTCTACAATGTTATAGAGCATATTGATGACCTGGGCCGCTACCGCAGGCACCGCCAGCTTCAGCATCAGCGGGCCGATGGGCGCATTGGCCAGGCGTTCTTCATCTCGGGTCTGCGCCAAGGGATCTCACTCCTTTTCAAAGATAGTTCATTATAGCACAAAATACTCGGTATGAAAAGTAAAGCCTTATTTTTTCTCTTAGCATTTCTTCGTCCTCTTTAATTTTTTGTTAAACCGTCTCGAAATCCTTGCAAGCCGAAACTAAATGTGAAATAATGTGGGCACAGCCCATTTTCTCACTTAAAGGAGGATCTGAAATGAAGCGAAAAAAGTTATTTTCTCAGGAAGAGCTGCGTTATTTGAAATTGCTGGCCCAGCAGTATCCCACTGTACAGGCCGCCAGCAGCGAAATCATCAACCTTCAGGCCATCTTGAATCTGCCCAAAGGCACAGAACATTTTATTTCTGATGTCCACGGGGAGCACGAGGCCTTTTTACATATTTTAAACTCCTGTTCCGGCGTCATCCGGGAGAAAGTGGACGACCTGTTTGCCTCCACCATCTCCAAGGGGGAGCGGGACGAGCTGGCTACCCTCATCTACTACCCGGAGGAAAAGCTGGAGCAGCTCCACCGGGAGGTGGACGACATGGACGAGTGGTACCGCATTACCCTGCACCGCCTCATTGAGGTGTGCCGCTTCGTCACCTCCAAGTATACCCGCTCCAAGGTGCGCAAAGCCCTGCCCAAAGACTATGCCTACATCATCGATGAACTCATTCACACCAACTACGCCGAGGCAGACAAGCGGGACTACTTCGAAAATATCATCTCCACCATCATCGACCTGGAGCAGGCCGACGGCTTTATCGTGGCAGTCTCCGCCGTCATCAAGCGCATGGCCGTGGACCACATGCACATTGTAGGCGACATCTTTGACCGCGGACCCCGGGCGGACATCATCATGGACTCCCTGCTGGACTACCACAGCGTGGACATCCAGTGGGGCAACCACGACATTCTCTGGATGGGCGCCGCCTCCGGCTCCCGCACCCTGGTAGCCACGGTGCTGGCCAACTCCATTCACTACAACAACCTAGAGGTCATTGAGACGGGCTACGGCATCTCTCTGCGCCCCCTGTCCGTCTTTGCCAACGAGATCTACAAGGACTGCGACGTCCACCGCTTTGCCGTCAAGCTCACGGGCCCCGATGCCGACCAGTACAGTGAGAAGGATAAGCTGCTCTCCGCCCGGATGCACAAGGCTATCACCATTATTCTCTTCAAGCTGGAGGGGCAGAAGCTGCTGCGCCACCCGGAGTACGGCATGGCCGACCGGCTGCTGCTGGACAAGATCGACTACGCCAACAAGTGCATCACCATCGGGGACACCACTTACCCCCTGGAGGACGTAGACTTCCCCACCGTAGACCCCAAGGATCCCTACACCCTTACCCCCGAGGAGGACACGGTCATCAACCAACTCACCGCCTCCTTCCTGCGCAGCGAGAAGCTGCAAAAGCACATCCGCTTCCTCTACTCCAAGGGAAGCCTCTATAAGGTATTCAACGGCAACCTGCTCTTCCACGGCTGCATCCCCATGACCCCAGAGGGCGAGCTGCTCTCCTTCCGCATCGGCGGCAAGGAGCGGAAGGGCCAGGACTTCCTGGATTACGCCGACACCGCAGCTCGTCAGGCCTATTACTATAAATTAGGCACCCCGGAGCGGCAGCTGGGCATGGATTTCCTCTGGTTCCTGTGGGCTGGACGCAACAGTCCCATCTTCGGCCGGGACCGGATGACCACCTTTGAGCGTCGCCTCATTAAAGACGAGAGCGCCTGGACCGAGCCTAAGAACCCCTACTACACCCTCTATCAGGACCCTGCGGTGTGTGATATGCTCCTCAAAGAATTTGGCCTGGAGGGCCCCCACTGCCACATCATCAACGGTCACATCCCCGTCAAGTCCAAAAAGGGTGAAAGCCCCATCAAGGGCGGCGGCAAGCTGATCGTCATCGACGGCGGCTTCTGCAAGGCCTATCAGCCCACCACCGGTATTGCCGGCTACACTCTGATCTACAACTCCTGGGTATTGCGCATCGTCTCCCACGAGCCCTTCTGCGGCCGAAAGACGGCCATTGAGAAAAATGTGGATATCGCCAACAACTCCCGTGTCTTTGAGCGCATGGACTCCCGCATCAAGATTGCCCAGACCGACATCGGCGCCAAGCTCCAGGCCCAGGCCGACGCCCTGCGGGATCTGCTCAGTGCTTACAAGGCGGGCGCGGTGCCGGAAGATCACCGGGAATAACGCTTTACTTTGCCGGCCGTGTCTGCTATGCTAAGCATAGAAGGAATTGGCCACACTATGCCCTGCGGAAAGCTATCAGTATTCCACCGGGGCAGCTTGGAAAGGATCGAGAAAACCATGTGGAAAAATGTCGGATACTATAACGGAACCATCGGCCCCCTGGAGGAAATGACCGTCCCCATGGGCGACCGCGCCCTCTACTTCGGCGACGGCATCTACGAGGCCACCTGTGTGGCCAACCGGGTCCCCTTCGCCCTGGACGACCATCTGGACCGGATGTACAACAGCCTGCGTCTGCTGGAGATCCCTTTCACCATGGAGCGAGACCAGGTCAAGGCGGAACTGCAGAAGGTCATCGACGCTGCCGAGCCCTCCCCCATCCACTTCCTGTACTGGCAGATCTCCCGGGGCGTGGCCATGCGCAACCATCCCTTCCCCACGGACGCCGAGCCCACCCTGCTCATCTATGTGAAGCCCCACACCATGAAGTCCATGGACAAGCCCTACAAGCTCATCTCCATGGAGGACATCCGCTTTAAGCTGTGCAACATCAAGACCCTGAACCTCATTCCCAGCGTGCTGGCCAACCAGCGGGCCGTGGAGCAGGGCTGCGACGAGGCCGTTCTCCACCGGGGCAGCCGGGTCACCGAGTGTGCCCACAGCAACATCTCCATTCTGAAGGATGGGGTGCTCCAGACCGCCCCCACCGACGAGCTCATCCTCCCCGGCATTACCCGCAAGCACCTGCTGGCTCTGGCCAAGGAGCACGGTATCCCCGTGGTGGAGAAGCCCTTCTCCATGGTGGAGCTGATGAACGCCGACGAGGTCATTGTCACCAGCTCCAGCGCCCTGTGCATGAAGGCGGAGTCTATCGACGGCATCCCCGTGGGCGGCAAGGATCCCCAGCACCTGAAGCTCCTGCAGGACGCCTATCTGGAGAAGTTCCAGCGGGAGACCCAACCCCAATAACCACATTCTTTCCTTAAAAAGGCCCGGCGCAGTGCGCCGGGCCTTTTCGTTGACAGAGCGGCTCAGGTTGGGTACAATAGTAGAAAAATTGCCAGCGGGTGCCCGGAACAAGGCCGGGAGAATAGGGAAGCGGGTGTAATTCCCGCGCGGGACCGCCGCCGTAAGGGGGAGGACCGCTCCAGCGCCACTGCATTTTTGCGGGAAGGGGGAGCGGCCCGGAGAACCTGAGCCGGAAGACCTGCCCGACTGGCCCACACTGCCTGAGGCTGAGGGCAGGGCCTGCCGCTCCGGACGGACCAAACGGAGCAGCGGAAGACCACGGACCGCACTGCGGCCCGCGTTTGCTGATGTCTTCTGCGCCCCTCCTCCCCCAGGAGGAGGGGCGCGCTGGCTGTTCCAAGGAGGATATGATATGAAGGAAGCGCTGTTGACGGTGAGTTTTGGCACCGCGGTGGAGGCAGCCCGGCAGGCGGACATCTGCGCCGTGGAGCGTGCCGCCGCCCAGGTTCTCCCCCACCAGCCCGCCTATCAAGCCTACACCAGCCCCACCATCCGCCGTATCCTGGCCCGGCGTGGGGTGGACATCCCCGGCTTTGTCCCCGCCCTGGAGCAGCTGGCCCAGGATGGCGTGGAGCAGGTCTATGTGCTGCCCACCCACCTGCTCCCCGGCTACGAGTACGACGACCTGCTGGAAGCAGCCGGGCAAATGCGCCCCCGCTTTGTCCAGCTCCGCATGGCTCCCCCCCTGCTGGGGGACACCTGGGGCGTGCGGGCTCTGGCTCAAATTCTGTGTGACCGCTTTCCCCGTCAGGAGGGACAGGCCGTGGTACTCCTGGGCCACGGGACGGAGCACCCGGGCAACCTGATCTACCCCGCCCTCCAGGGGGTGCTGGACTGGCAGGGCCGGGAGGACATCCTCATCGGCACGGTAGAGGGCTGGCCCCAGGCGGAGGATGTGCTGGAACAGCTGAACCGCCTGGTATGCCATCAGGTGCTGCTGGCCCCGCTGATGCTGGTGGCGGGCACCCACGCCGTGGAGGACATGGCTGGCCCGGAGCCGGAGAGCTGGAAGAATCGGCTGGAATCCCATGGCTACCAGGTGACCCCCATTTTCGAGGGGCTGGGCCGTTTGCCTCAGGTACAGGAGATGTATGTCCACCGCCTGAAAGCCCTTGTGGAGGACGACCATGGCCTTTGAGCACTACGTTACCGCCGGGGGCAAACGCCTGCGCTGCGGCTACACCACCGGTACCTGCGCCGCTCTGGCCGCTGCCGGGGCGGTGCGGCTGCTGCTCACCGGCCATCCGCCTGATCTGGTGGCCATTGATACCCCCAAGGGCTGGCGGGTGGAGGTATCCCTCATCCAGCCTCAGCTTGGAAAAGGCTGGGCCCAGTGTGCCGTTGTCAAGGACGGCGGAGACGACATCGACGCCACCCACGGCCTGCCCATTGTGGCCCGGGTGGAGCGTCAGTGGGGCGATACCATCACCATCCAGGGGGGTGAGGGCGTGGGCCGGGTGACCCGGCCCGGTCTCGATCAGCCAGTGGGAGAGTGGGCCATCAACCGTGTCCCCCGGCAGATGATTACTCAGGCCGTGGACCGGGAGCGGCAGGCTCTGGGCTGTACCGACGGATTTCTGGTGACCATCTCGGTCCCCGGCGGGGCGGAAGTGGCCCAGCGCACCTTCAATCCCCAGCTGGGCATTGAGGGGGGCATCTCCATTTTGGGGACCTCCGGCATTGTGGAGCCTATGAGCGTCCAGGCCCTGGTGGACACCATGGCCCTGGAGCTGCGGCAGGCCGCCCTTAAGGGCGATGGCCGTTTAGTACTGGTGCCCGGCAACTATGGGCTGGATTTTCTCTCTCAACACGCTCTGGTCCCGGACAACATTCCGGTGGTCCGCTGCTCCAACTTTATTGGGGAAGCGTTGGACCAGGCCCGGCTGGAGGGCTTTCGGGAAGTTCTGCTGGTGGGCCACATTGGCAAGCTGGTCAAGCTAGCCGGTGGCATCATGAACACTCACTCCCGCTGGGCGGACGGCCGCCGGGAACTGTTTTGCGCCCACGCCGCTCTGGCGGGAGCTAAGCAGAAAACCGCCCGGACCCTCATGGACTGCCCCACCACCGACGGCTGTCTGGCCGTCTTGGATGAGGCGGGGCTGCGGCAGGCCGTTCTGTCCTCCCTGCTTGTCGCCATTCAAGACCATCTGGACCGGCGCTTTGGCCCGGAGGGGACGGTGGGCGCCGTCCTGTTCAGCAATCAATACGGCCTTCTTGGCCTGACCCCCAAGGGGAAGGAGTTAACAGATACATGGAACAACAGAAACTAGGAACCTTTTACGGCGTGGGGGTCGGTCCCGGAGACCCGGAACTGCTCACGGTAAAGGCCATTCGGACCTTAGAGGCCTGCCCCGTGCTGGCCGCGCCCCAGACGGCCTCCGGGGAGATGACCGCCCTGAACATCGCCAAGCAGGCGGCCAATCTGGAGGGCAAGACTCTCCTGCCCCTCCACTTCACCATGTCCCGGGACAAAGCCAAGCAGCACCAGGCCCACGTGGAGGCCGCTCAGGCGGTGCGCTCTTATCTGGAACAGGGACAGGACGTGGCCATGGCGGTGCTGGGAGACGTGTCGGTGTACTCCACCTACTGCTACCTGATGGACTTATTAAAGGAGGAGTTCCCCTGCGTCATGGTGCCCGGGGTACCCGCCTTCTGTGCGGTGGCCGCCCGGCTGGGCCGGAGCCTGACCACCATGAACAGTCCCCTGCACATCCTGCCCGGGGGCGGCGCAGGTCCGGGAGAATCCCTGGACCTGCCCGGGGCCAAGGTACTGATGAAATCCGGACGCAACTTCCCCCAGGTGCTGGACGAGTTGGAGAAGCGGGGCCTGCTGGAGCAGGCGGCCATGGTGGAGAACTGCGGCCTGCCTGGAGAGCGGATCTGCCCCTCTCTGAAGGAGAAACCTCAATCCAGCGGGTATTTTACCACCATTATTATACCATAAGGAGTGAAATCTATGGTCCATTTTGTGGGGGCTGGTCCCGGCGGTCCCGACCTCATTACCCTGCGTGGGGCCAAGTTGCTGGGCGAGGCGGACTGTGTCATCTACGCGGGCAGCCTGGTAAACCCCGCCCTGCTGGCCCTGACCAAGGAAGGTGCCTCCATCTATAACAGCGCCCAGATGACCCTGGAGCAGGTGTTGGCGGTGGTAGAGGATATAGAGCGCAGCGGCAAGACTACCGTCCGGCTCCACACCGGCGACCCCTGTCTGTACGGCGCCATCCAGGAGCAGATGGACCAGCTGGACGAGCTGGGCATCCCCTGGGATGTGACCCCCGGCGTGTCCTCCTTCTGCGGCGCGGCGGCGGCGGTTGGAACGGAGTACACCCTACCCGGGGTGAGCCAGAGCGTCATCATCACCCGGATGGCGGGACGCACTCCGGTGCCCGAGCGGGAATCCATCGCCGCTCTGGCCGCCCACGGAGCCACCATGGTGATTTTCCTGTCCGCTGGCATGCTGGAGGGGCTGTCTGCGGAGCTCCTGAAAGGGGCCTACACCCCGGACACTCCCGCCGCCCTGGTGTACAAGGCTACCTGGCCGGAGGAGAAGGTGGTGCGGTGCACAGTGGGCACTCTGGCCCAGGCGGGACGGGAACACCAGATCTCCAAGACCGCCCTGGTACTGGTGGGAGACTTCTTGTCCCATAGCTACCAGCGCAGCCTCCTCTACCATCCCGGCTTTACCACCGAATTCCGGCAGGGGGATGGCTCTCTGGATGGAGCCGCGCCATGAAACTGGAATTGATCGCCTTTACCCAGCGAGGCAATGCCTTAGCTCTGCGGCTGGCTGAAACTCTGTCCGGCCGCGGCCATCAGGCCGCCTGCACCCGGGGCGGCTTGAAGGCGGAGGAGTGGGCGGGGCGGGCCTTCTCCCGCTCCAACGGACTGATCTTCGTGGGGGCAACGGGCATTGCGGTCCGGGCCATCGCCCCCTACCTCCGCCATAAGAGCACCGATCCAGCGGTGGTTGTGGTGGACGAGGGAGGGCAGTTTGTCATCCCCATCCTCTCCGGCCATCTGGGGGGAGCCAACGATCTGGCCCGGGAGATCGCCGCTCTGATCGACGCCACCCCGGTCATTACCACCGCCACCGACGTAAACGGAGTGTTTGCCGTGGACCAGTGGGCACGGCGGCAGGGGCTGTTGGTGTGCAATCCGGAGGGGATTTTGTCCATCTCCTCCCGGCTGCTGGCCGGGGAGACGGTGGGGTTCTTCTCCCCCTGGCCCATTGCCGGGGAGATGCCTCGTGGGCTGTGTCTGGTTCCCCGAGGGGAGGCACAGGTGGTGCTGGATCTGCACCGCCCCGAGGGGAACGCCCTGTGGCTGTGCCCCAAAGGGATACGGGTTGGCATGGGCTGCCGGAGGGGTACCCCGGTGTCCGTTCTCCGCACTCTACTGGAGGAGATCCTCACCGAGAAGGACATTCCTCGAAAGGCGGTATCTGCCCTGTGCACCATCGACTTGAAAAAGGACGAGCCGGGCCTTCAGGAGCTAGCCATGGAACTGGGCGTACCCCTGACCACCTACTCTGCCCAGGAGCTGGCGCAAGTCCCCGGGGACTTTACCTCCTCCCCCTTTGTGGAGCAGATCACCGGGGTGGATAATGTATGTGAGCGGGCGGCTTTGGCCTCCGGCAGGGCCCTGCTGCAAAAGAAAACGACCAAGGACGGTGCCACCGTTGCTTTGGCCATAGAAGAACTTCACTTGACTTGGGAGGAGCACGGATGAAACGGTTGTACGTGGTTGGACTGGGCCCCGGCGGGGCGGACTATCTCACCCCTCAGGCCCGAAGAGCCCTGGAGGAATGTGAGGTGCTGTGCGGCTATACCACCTATATGGATCTGGCGGGAGACTTTACCGCCGGAAAAGAGCTGGTCACCACCCCCATGACCCAGGAGCTGGAGCGCTGCCGTCTGGCCCTGGAGAAGGCCAGTGAAGGCAAGACTACCGCTATGATCTGCAGCGGCGACGCGGGGGTCTACGGCATGGCCGGACCGGTGCTGGAGCTGTCCCCCCAGTTCCCCGATGTGGAAATTGAGGTCATTCCCGGAGTGACGGCGGCTCTGTCCGGGGCGGCAGTGCTGGGCGCGCCCCTGATGCACGACTTTGCGGTGATCTCCCTGTCCGACCTGCTCACCCCCTGGGAGGTCATTGAGAAGCGGCTGGAGTGCGCCGGGGCGGGGGACTTTTCCGTGTGCCTCTATAATCCCATGAGCAAAAAGCGGCGGGACCACCTGCGCCGGGCCTGCGACATTCTCCTCAAACACCGTGCCCCCGACACCCCCTGCGGCTGGGTGCGGAACATCGGCCGGGAGGGACAGGAGAAGCAGCTGCTCACCCTGGCCCAGCTGCGTGAGGCGGAGGTGGATATGTTCACCACGGTGTTTATTGGTTCCACCTCCACCCGGCAGATTGGGGAAAACCTGGTGACTCCCCGGGGCTACGAGGGCAAGAAATGAAGATCCTAATTTTCGGCGGCACCACCGAGGGACGACTGCTGGCCCAGGCTCTTTCCCAGCAGGGGCAGCCATCCACAGTGAGTGTAGCCACTCCCCTGGGGGCTCAGGAGCTGTCCGGCCTGCCTGGCGTTACGCCCTTGGTGGGACGAAAGACGACAGAAGAGATGGCGGAGCTTTTAAAAAATTTTGACCGCTGTGTGGACGCCACCCACCCCTACGCGGTGGAGGCCTCCCAGAACATCTACGCCGCTTGTCAGCAGACCGGAGTGCCCCTGCGGCGGCTTCTCCGAGGGGAGAGCTCCCACAAAGAGGGCCACTGGGTGGATAGTCCCCAGGAGGCCGCCCGGTGGCTGGCAGAGCGCAGCGGCAATGTACTGCTGGCCATTGGGGCCAAAGGGCTGAGCGCGTTTCAGGATCTGGACCGGGAGCGGCTCTACCCCCGGGTGCTGCCGGTGGTGGAGAGCATTCAGGCCTGCCAAGCGGCGGGCATCCCCACCCGAAATATCATTGCCCTTCACGGCCCGTTTTCCCAAGACCTGAACCGGGCCATGTTAGAGCAATACCACATTCGGTATCTGGTGACCAAGGACGGAGGCCGGGCGGGCGGTTTTGAGGAAAAAGCCGCCGCCGCTCGGGAAGCCGGGGCAGAGCTGGTGGTGATTGGCCGCCCGCCCGAGGCAGGTCAAACCTTGGAAGAAATTTTGTCCTGGCTGACTCAGGATGGAAAGGAGCGTTTCCCATGGAAGTGACCCTGGTGGGGGTGGGTCTGGGCAATCCCACTACCCTGACGGCGGCGGCCGCCGCCGCCTTACAGCAGGCGGACGGCCTGGTTGGCTCCCGGCGGCTGCTGGAGGAGTGCCCCCTGCCCCAGTCGGTGCCCCGAAAGTTTTCCACCAAGTCGGCGGAAATTGTGGAAATTTTAAAAGAGCAGGGCTGGCAAACCCCCTGTGTGCTGTACAGTGGGGACACCGGATTTTACTCCGGGGCCCGCACCCTGGTCCCCCTGCTGGAGGAGGCGCGCATCCCTTTCCAGGTGCTGCCTGGCATTTCCAGCCTGCAATACTTTGCCGCCCGTCTGGGCCGGTCCTGGCAGGAGTGGGCAGTGGTATCTGCCCATGGAATGAACTGCGACCCGGTGGGAGAGGTGCTCTCCGCCCACGGAAAGCCGGTGTTTTTCCTGACCAGCGGGTCGGAGGGAGCCGGGTCTCTGTGTGAACGCCTGACCCAGGCGGGGCTGGGCCACCTGACGGCTACGGTGGGACAATCCCTCTCCTACCCCCAGGAGCAAATCATGTCCGACTCCGTCTCCCGCCTGGCGGGACACGCTTTTTCCCCGCTCACCGTTCTGCTGGTGGAGGGATACACCTCCTGCCGCCCGGCAGGCTCCCAGGGGCTGGCAGATGAGCTCTTCCTCCGGGGGGACATACCTATGACTAAGCAGGAGGTGCGGGCCGCCGCCCTCGGCAAGCTGGAGGTGCGGGACGGCGAGACCTACTGGGATGTGGGCGCGGGTACCGGGTCGGTGTCGGTGGAGCTGGCTCTGCTGGCCCCCCACAGCAAGGTGTGCGCGGTGGAGTGTAAGGGCGAGGCCTGCTCCCTCATCCGGGCCAACCGGGAAAAATTCGGGGTATATAACCTGGAGCTGACCCAGGGGCGCGCCCCCGATGTGCTGTCCCAGCTGCCCGCCCCGGACGCCGTGTTTATCGGGGGCAGCGGCGGAGAATTGCCCGCCATTCTGGAAGTGGCCCTCTCGAAAAATCCCGCCGCCCGGTTCTGCATCACCGCCATCGCGGTGGAGACCCTGGGCACCGCCGTGGCAGCCATGACCCAGCTGGGCATGGAACCCCAGATCAGTCAAATCACGGTGGCCAGAAGCCGCGGCGTAGGCGACCTGCATTTGATGATGGGACAAAATCCGGTGTGGATTATCACCGGACGAAAGGAGGCCCTGGTTTGAACGTAACCTTTCATACCCCCGGCGATATTGAGGGGGAGAGTATGCGAATCATCCAGCAGGAACTGGACGAGATGGGTGTGACCCTGGAGGCCGACTGCGCCGACGTGGTGCGGCGGGCCATCCACACCACCGCCGACTTTGACTACGCCAAAAACTTGGTGTTTACCCCAGGTGCAGCCTCGGCAGGGGTGGCCGCCCTGCGCGCCGGAACGCCGATTGTCACCGACACCAACATGGCCCGCTCCGGCATCAACCAAAAAGCCTGCTCCCAATTTAGGGTGGAGCGGCTGTGCTACATGGCCGACCCGGAGGTGGCCCAGTCCGCCAAAGCCAACGGCACCACCCGGGCAGTGGCTGCCGTGGACCGTTGGGCTCAGGAATACCCCAACGCCATCTTCGCTGTGGGCAACGCCCCCACGGCACTGCTGCGTATGTGCGAGCTGATGGAGGCGAGTAAGCTCCGCCCGGCCCTGGTGATTGCAGTCCCGGTGGGCTTTGTAAACGTGGTGGAGAGCAAGGAGGCCATGCTGGCACTGTGCCGAAAGCAAAATGTGCCCGCTATTGTGGCTATGGGCCGCAAGGGCGGCTCCACGGTGGCAGCGGCCATCTGCAACGCGCTGCTCTACCGAACCTTTGAACGATAAAAAAACGCGAAGCCTGACTGTTCAGACTTCGCGTTTTTTTGTTTCCCGGAAGGTTTCCGGCGTGTCACCAATCTCGCCTACCCCACACATGCTTAGGGCGGGCCAGGGGCGAAACGGAGTTTCGCCGGAAGTTCTTTGCCAAGCTTTCTTTCAAGAAAGCGGGAGGCTTTTTTGCCTACTTTTTTCTCGAAAAAAGTAGGTCAGGGCTTGCAGGTGCCGCAGGGAGAATAGCCCTGGTCGATGAGGGACTGGCGTGTGCCGGTGTAGTCCTGGCGATTTTCCGGGCTCATACTTGCAACCCCGGAGCAGTCTGGCCGGTGAAACTTCTTGGAGCTGGTGTTCAGCACATAGCTCTCCTCCTGCTCTGCCGTGGAAGTGTCACTGCTGGAGGTTTCCTCCGGCGCCGTGGTGCTGCTGCCGCTGTCGGCGGGTGCGTCTCCCTCCAACCAGCTGTCGCCGGTGGCGTAGTCGATGACCACACCGGGCTGGACGTTGTAGCAGTAGACGTTAAAGCACACGCCCTCACCGTTGTCCTCCACCGACATGGCCTCCATCTCTACCCCGCTGGCCACCAGGTTGTCCCCCTCAAAGATCGGGGTGACCCGGTAGAGAACGTGGTTGCCAGTCTCCTTTACGTAGTCGGCCACCATATTTTCAAAGGGAAGCATCCCCTCCACATTTAAGTAACGGGTCCCAGTAATGAGATTCTCCTCATTGGCATTTTCCGCAGTGAGCTGGTACCCAATGAGGTGGCAGCGGTTGTAGAGATATTTGCCGTCCACGCAGTCGTACTTTACCGTCTGCCAACCAGAGGGCTTCACCTGGCCGATGCTGCCCCGCTCCTCGGTGGGCATGGTGTCCAGGCCCACGTTGGCATAGGCCACGCCGCAGCGGCCTAGACTGTCCAGCGGACTGTACTGTTCAAAACTCTCTGTAACCAGTTCATCCTGCGTAAAGAAGGGCTGGTTGCCGTTCACTTCTACATAAGGCTGGCCGGAATAGGTGGCCAGGTCCTCTATGGTGGAACTCGTTACGCCGCTGGGGATCATCCCCTCACAGGCGGAGAGCAGCACGCAGACCAGCAAAAACAGAGAAAGCAGAGCTGTGTTCAGACGTTTCATCGGGTGTAAACCTCTCTTGTAATCTTGTCATGGGAATAGCCGGGAAAGTCGGCCTGCTCCTCCAGCTTCCACCCCGGAGGGGGAAGGGCAATCCGGACATCCCCGGGATAGACCCGGTTCCAGTGGTACAATACGAGCTTCTTCGCCCGCTCCAGGAAGGGCTGCGGGGATAGATCCTCCAGGAAGAAGATATCCTCCTCCCCCGGCTCCTCGGTCACCTTTACAGAATCCTCCAAGGCAAATTGTCGGGCGGTATAGGGGCTGACGGACAAGGGCAGTGATCCGCACAGACGGAGCATATCCTGACGCACCAAGCGGTCCTGGCTCTGGCGGCGATGGTTGAACATCAGGCCGCCCCGGTCGTCCACACACAAGATCAGCGTCACAGTCCATCCCCCCTGTCAGCCCCACATAAAATCATGTATTAAAAAAGATTATACCACACGTTTCTTCTAGTTTCCAGTAGGTAACTGAGCATAATTTTCTCTCGCCAGATTTCCCCAAACGGTGAAAATATGCCCCAATTCCCTTGAAAACTCCCCCTGTCTTGAGTAAAATAAGGGGTCGAAACAGATATCTTTTTGTTGGAAGCAGAGAGGATCGAACACTATGGAAGAAAAATCAAAGGCCCCGCGCACCTTACAGGATCTCTCCCCCGGGGAGAGTGGTATGATCCTGTCGGTGGGCAACCAGTCCGGCGCGGTCAAACGGCGGCTGGTAGACATGGGCCTGACCCCTGGAACCATTGTAAAAGTTACTAAAATTGCCCCTCTGGGCGACCCCCTGGAGGTGTCCCTGCGGGGCTATGAACTGTCCCTGCGGAAGGACGACGCCGCTCAGATTGAAATCGGTTCGCCCCGGCGTATCAATCAGCCCAGCACCTCCCGCCAGCCCAAGGACCCGGAGGCCATCCGCCGTCAGCTGCGGGACCATGTCCACGAGCTGGAACACCACGGCCGGGACTACGACCACAACGCTCACGACAGCCGCCCCATGAAGGTGGCTCTGGCGGGCAACCCAAACTGCGGCAAGACTACCCTGTTTAACGCCCTCACCGGCTCCAACCAATATGTGGGCAACTGGCCCGGCGTCACGGTGGAGAAAAAGGAGGGCATCGCCCACCTGGGTGACCGGGAACTTACCGTGGTGGACCTGCCCGGCATCTACTCCCTGTCCCCCTACTCCATGGAGGAGATCGTGGCCCGGGACTTTATCATCGGCGAGAGCCCCGACGCCATCATCGACATTGTGGACGCCACCAACCTGGAGCGCAACCTCTATCTCACCGTCCAGCTGCTGGAGCTGGAGCGCCCCCTCATCCTGGCCCTCAACTTTATGGATGAGGTCCAGGCCCACGGGGACCACATTGACATGGAAGAGCTCTCCCGCCAGCTGGGCGTCCCGGTGGTGCCCATCACCGCCCGCACTGGCGAGGGTCTAGATGAGCTGCTGGAGGTGGCCCACCGGCAGATGCACCTGGGCTATACCTTTGAGCCCGATGATCTCTACGACGAATTTACCCACGACATCCACCACCGGATGGGCGAGCTCATCCACGACGCGGCCTACGCCGCCAACCTGCCCGCCCACTGGGCCTCCATTAAACTGCTGGAAGGCGACGAGATCGTGGCCAAAGCCCTGAATCTGCCCCAGGAGGCCCAGGAAAAACTGGACAAGATCATCGCCGAGTATGAGGCCTCCAGCGACCTGGGCGACCGGGAGACCCTGATTGCCGACAGCCGCTATCAGTACATCGAACGGGTGGTGAAGGCCTCGGTGGTGAAGGGCCAGGGCAGCGACCAGCCCACCCTCAGCCAGCGCATCGACCGCATCGTCACCGGCAAGTACACCGCTCTGCCCCTGTTTTTGTGCGCCATGCTGGTGATGTTTGTCATCACCTTCGGCCCCTTCGGCTCCTGGCTTCAGGACGGGGTGAGCTCCCTCATCGACCTGTTCTCCAACGTTCTGCGCAATACCATGACCGCTGGAAATGTCTCCCCCGTGCTTATCAGCCTGGTGTGCGACGGCATCATCGCCGGCGTGGGCGGCGTGCTGTCCTTCCTGCCCCAGATCGCCTTGCTGTTCTTCTTCCTGAGCTTTCTGGAGGACTCCGGCTACATGTCCCGGGCTGCTTTCATCATGGACCGGCTGCTGCGGCGGTTTGGTCTGAGCGGCAAGGCCTTTATCCCCATGCTCATGGGCTTTGGCTGCTCGGTACCCGCCATTATGGGCGCCCGGACCATGGAAAACGAGAAGGACCGGCGCATGACTATCCTACTTATCCCCTTCATGTCCTGCTCGGCTAAGCTGCCGGTGTACGGCATGATCGCTGGGGCTTTCTTCGGTCCCTGGGCGGGTCTGGTCATCTTTGCCCTGTATGTGATCGGCATGTTCGTCGGCATTCTCTCCGGCCTGCTCTTCAAGCACACCCTCTTCGCCGGGGAGCCCGCCCCCTTTGTGCTGGAGCTGCCCCCCTACCGTCTCCCTTCCATGGAGAATATTGCCACCCACGTGTGGCAGAAGGTGAAAGGCTTCCTGATCAAGGCCGGCACCCTCATCCTGCTGATGAGCATGATCTTGTGGCTCCTGCAGTCCTTTGACTTCTCCCTGCACATGGTGGACGACGCCTCCACCTCTATGCTGGGCACCATCGGCGGATGGATCGCCCCCATCTTTGCTCCCATGGGCTTTGGCTTCTGGCAGGCGGCCGTGGCGCTGCTCACCGGCCTCATTGCCAAGGAGATGGTGGTCTCCTCCCTGTCCATGTTCTACGGCTTTGCCCTCACCGCCACCAGCGCCCAGGTCGCCGCGGCCATGACCGGCTTTACTCCCCTGGCCGCCTTCTCCATGCTGGTGTTCATTCTGCTGTACGTCCCTTGTGTGGCCGCCACCTCTACCCTGGCCCGGGAGATGCAGAGCACCAAATGGACCCTCTTCTCCATCGCCTGGCAGCTGGGCGTGGCCTATGTGGCCTCCCTGCTGGTGCACACCATCGGCATTCTGCTGGGGTTGGGCTAAGATTTTTGCCAAGGAGGACCGAATATGATCCGACTCATTGCCCTGGACCTGGACGGGACCCTGCTGGATCCCGCCGGTCAGATTACGGACGAGACGAAAGCTGCCATCGCCCAAGCCCGGGAGGCTGGCATCAAGGTGGTGCTGTCCACCGGACGGGCTGTGCCCGAGGCGGCAGACTTTGCCGCCCGGGCGGGGTGTGATCCCCTGTCTGTGTGCCTGGGCGGCGCGGCCCTGTCCGACAACCGCACCCTGGAGCACCTGCGCCGGTGGGACATGCCTCCCGCTGCCGCCAAAAAGGCCCTGGAGCTGTGCCTTGACCGGGAGATCGAGCTGATGCTCTTTGCGGGAGAACAGATCGTGCTGGATCCCTTCTCCCACCGCTCCCTGACCAAGACCTACCCCTACCAGGTCTTCCATGAGGCGGCGGTGGTCACCGAGGATCCCATTGCCTATCTGGAGGAGCACGACCTGCCCCTGACCAAGATTCACGGGGACTGGAACCGCCCCGCCTATCCCTTGACGGAGCTCTCCCAATTGGAGGGGGTAGAGCTTACCTCCTCCAACGACCACGACTTTGAGCTGGTCCCCAAAGGAGTCAACAAGGGCCGCACCCTGGCCCTGCTGGCCCTGATCCTGGGCGTTCCCCTGGACCAGTGCGCCGGAGTGGGCGACAGCGAAAACGACCTGGCTATGCTCCAGGCGGTGGGCTTCCCCATCGCTATGGGCAACGGCTGTGACTCGGTAAAAGCGGCCGCCTGCCACATTGCTCCGGACAACGCCCATGAGGGCGTCGCCCAGGCCATCCGCTGGGCCATGGAGCAGCCTTGATCCTACCAATCTGACATAAAACCCCAGCAAGAAACGAAACGCTTCGCTTCTTGCTGGGGTTTTTATGTTTTAGGTCAAATATGCAGGCCTTTTCGCACAGTATATGTCCTTACCCCACGCAATGTGCAGAACATCAAGCAGGAAATTGTGTCAGGTCAATGGAGTATATTTTGGCCGGACGCCCACGCAAATTCAGCTGCCGATTGTACTCCACCTTTGCCGCCCCTGCCGCCTCCAGCTTATTAAGAATTCGGGACGCACTGCGGGTCGTCACATTTAAGAAAAACGCCAATTCTTCTGAGGAGAGCGTAGCAGCCCCCTTTTGGCGAAGAACCGCATGAATGCGGCTTAGATAGAGCGGAGAAATGCCAACCTTTTCACTCAATTGATAGAGTGCCGGATCAGGAGAATCACTGTAGACGATGCGCCGTTCGCTGGAGAGAGGACCAATGAGGCGATTGTCATCTGTAACAATAAACGTTGCCGTTGTACCAAGCTGCACCGCCTGCTTCAGGGCCCGGTGTCCATTGCGGTGCGCCTCCATCACGCTGCTGGAGCAGCCCCAGCCGATACACACAGGAAACGACAGCCTATCAGAGAGAAACGCTGCCATGGGACTGACGGTATATTGCTGCGACAGGTCCTTCAGTACCGAAATATTAGTCGTCAGTTCAAACCAACGTTCCTGGCGATAGATCAAAAATGGCATTCCCAGCTGCTTGTTATATGCCTGCAGCTCACCCCACAATTGCTCTGACTGTTTTTCTGACAATTTTTCCGGCGATTGGACAAATCCAATGCACGCTGCTGTCTCCCGGATCGAGCGGGTATCCAACTGCAAAAGGAGATTTTGATAGGTTTCCAGCATGGTCTCCCGGGAGGGAGCAAGATAGTAGTGACGGATCTGGTTCGCGTCAAAGAACTCCGTCATGCTGGCAAACCGGGTAACCAGCAAATCTACCGCTCCACTGTCCCACAACTCCTTGTAATAAGCCTGCAGCGGCTGGTACCAATCCAGCACATCAACATTTTTCCAGTCAATGGATGCTGTTCCCAACCTAGGTGCATCACTGCGCGAAAAGATAGACTCAAAATCCACCGGAACCTGAGGCCGGTCAAAATATACCCTTGAAAAATCAAGCTGCGGATACTGCACCGCAAGGTAAGCAATGGCCTTATAGTAGTCCAGCGAAGAGAGGTCAAAATAAGCGTGAGGGGTCTCCTCCACGTCCGGGAAAAACTTTCGTATCACATTGTACGGATAAGAACCGCTGAACAGCAGCCCATCAAATTGATTCTGATTCTGTTCGTAAAGAAATTGCAGGTGCTGAGGCGATGTATAAGGCAAATAAGTAATTTGGTTTTTCTTTCCAATCTCCTGATCCAATTTTAAAATTCTGGTCAGAGACAATTCATTTGTAAAAATCCCAATTGAGTACATAGCTTCGATCCTCTTTATATCCCATTCTCAGAGGTATTATAGAATAATTGCATTCAATCAGCAACAGATTTCTTGTTTCTTCCACTTTTGCCCTGCAATTTTTTATCTTAAAAATTTACATTTTCTGATTAACCGGAAATAAGCCGTGACTATATGCAATGGATTCATTTGCTTTATACAATTTTAGTCATTTGTCTTTGTAAAAAACAGAGAAAACCTTGCCATTCTGCAAGTTGTGGTTGACACGCCTTTCACTGTGTCTGTATACTAGCTTCAGTATTTCCGAAATATGTCGTTAATTGTCTTGAATATTCTATAACACATGGAAAACTAGTTTGCAGAAAAAGGAGTGGGGAGCATGAATGCTCAAAAGGCACAGGCATTAACTGCTGTGGATCAGTATAAAGATCTGCTGTGCCAAGTAAGTGACAAACTGTGGGACCATCCAGAGATTGGATTCCATGAAAGCTATGCTGCCGAACTATACTGCTCTACCTTGAAAGAGCTTGGCTTTCAGGTGGAGCAAAACTTGGCCGGAATTCCCACCGCCTTTTCCGGAACCTATGGAGAAGGCGGACCTGTGATCGGTTTCCTGGGGGAATTTGACGCTCTTCCCGGACTGAGCCAACAGGATGGTGCTCTGACCAAATGCCCCGTACAGGAGGGCGCCCCCGGTCACGGATGCGGCCATAACCTGCTCGGCGTGGGTTCTTTGGCTGCCGCGCTGGCGGTAAAGGATTACCTGCAAAACAATAACATTCCCGGGACCGTCAAGTTCTTCGGCTGCCCTGCGGAAGAGGGCGGGTCCGGCAAGGGCTTTATGGCTCGCAGCGGCGTATTCCAGAACGTGGACATTGCGTTCAGCTGGCATCCCGGCGAAGTAAACAGCGTTTCCACGGAAGGTACCATGTCCAATTACCAGATCTGCTACCATTTCCACGGTATTTCCTCCCACGCCGCCATGGCCCCCGAGCTGGGACGCAGTGCGCTGGACGCTCTGGAACTAATGAACATCGGCGTGCAATTCCTCCGCGAGCATGTGTCCACCGATACCAGAATCCACTACGCTATTACCAACACCGGCGGCAGCGCTCCCGGTACGGTTCAGCCCTATGCCGAGGCCGTATATCTGCTGCGGGCTGTACATCCGGAACAGCTCATTGACCTGTACGAGCGTGTCAACCAGATCGCTAAGGGCGCAGCCATGATGACCGGCACCACGGTGGAGATCGAGTTTATCAAGGCTTGCTCCAACGTGCTGATCAACAGTGAACTGAACCGGGTCATGCAGAAGAATCTGGAGGAAGTTCCTCCGGCTGAGTTTGATGCGGCAGATCTTCAGCTGGCCCGTGAGTATCAGAAGACCTTCTCCAAGGGAAGAACCTATTATGACACGTTAGTGGATGAAGTGACCGATCCCAACTTGAAAGCCGAATTGCAAGCCAAAGCGGACGAGCCTATCCATGCCGGTGTCATGCCTCTTGCCCAGGAACGGCAGGGATTTGTCTCTTCCGACGTGGGTGACGTCAGCTGGAATTGTCCCGTAGCACAAATTAACGCAGCCACCATGCCCGCCGGTGTCGCGATGCATTCCTGGCAAATGGTGGCCGTGGGCAAGACTGCTATGGCCAAAAAGGGTATGCTCCGTGCCGCGAAGGTCATGGCCGCATCTGCCATTGATGCCCTGGATGATCCCAGCGTGATCCAGCGCGCAAAGGAGGAGTTGCAGCTGCGTACCGGCGGGAAACCCTATCGCTCCCCCATTCCCCCCGAAGTCCAGCCTAAGCTCCCTTAAGAAAGGCTCACTTCCTCGCCTTTCCGCTATTCCGAGAGAGAATCCACCATGATGGACTGCACCCGATTGAAATAACTAACAGGAGGAACGACGATGTCTCAGATTACAATTTGCCTTATCATCTTCGTGGCAATGATTGTGCTGTTCTTCATCAACAAGATACCTATGTCCTTCACCGCCATCGGAGCCATGATGCTCCTGGTGCTGACTGGATGTTTGGATGGAAGCAGCGCGATTGCGACCTTCGGCAGCTCTACTGTCATCACGATGGCGGCCATGTTTGTGGTTGCCGCCGGACTTAGCCGCACTCAGATGATCAACCACATCACGAAACTGCTCTATCGCATCACTGACGGTTCCTTTACCAAGGTACTGGCCTGCTATGTTCTGGTCACCTGCCTGCTGGGCCAGTTCGTGCCCAGCATTGTAGCTCTGTTTGCTCTGGTACATCCTCTGGTTCAGAACATGTGCGACCGTATGAACATCAGCCCCTCTAAGATGATGTTTCCCATCGCCGTGGCTACCGTTTCTACCAGCTTTATTATTGAACCTATTGGCCCCTATGCCGCTTGGTATGTGACGCAGAATGGCTTCATGGAATCCTACGGCTGGACTGGAACTCAGCTGAACATGTGGAGCGAAACCAGCGTATTCCTCCCGGTTGGTATTCTGACCCTCTTGTGGGCTATCTTTATCATGCCCCGTATGCTGCCTGACACTCCTGAGCGCCCCATCGCCGCAATTGGCGGACGCTCCATGCAGGAAAAAGAGCCTCTGAGCCCTGTGCGCGAGTTCCTGGGCTATGGCGTTTTCATCGTGGTCATCATTTGTCTGATGCTGGGCTTCTCCTCCTGGAAGGTCACCCTGACCGGCGCGGTCATTCTGGTTGCCTCCGGCGTACTGACAGAGCGTGAGGCCATTGACAATCTGAATCTGAGCACCGTGCTGCTCTACGTAGGCGTATCTGCCTTTGGCGAAGGTCTGGCCCAAACCGGCGCAGCGGAAATGATCGGCGATGGCATTGCCCAGCTGCTGCAGGGTGTGACCAATGGCTACGTTGTGGGCTTTGTGTTCTACATGGTCAGCTTCCTGATGACCTCTCTGCTGTATAATCGGGCGGTCAGCACCGTTTTGACCCCTGTGGCTGTTATTACCTGCAGCTCCATCGGCTGTGATCCCCGCGGTCCCGTGATCTTGTGTGCCCTGGCCACCATGTCCTCTCTGATTACCCCCATGGCTACCGCTGTGGTGCCTATGGCTATGAATGCTGGCGGGTACAGCGCAAAGACCATGCTCAAGGTTGGCATTCTCCCCGGCATCCTGCGCGGTGTCGTTGGCACTCTGATTGCCATGACCCTCTTCCCCATGTAAGCCAACCAAATTTAGTTACAGGATCCCTGTCATAATAAATTTGCAGTTTTCTTTCTCCCACACAAAAGTGTTCTATTTCTGGGGAGAAAGGCCGGATTTCTCTCTCTGTTTCGGAATATGAGCAGGCTATGTGGAGCTTGATGGCTTCTCACACCTGCATACGGATTTTTCCATGCGACGGATCCATCCCGTCTATACAAAGACTCGCACCGGTCGGATATACGTTAATCCGGCCGGTGCGGGTCTTTTTTACTTTGATGCCTTATTTCTCTTGACTTTCCCCCTGGGGGAAGGTATATCCTGTCCCCAGGATTTTTATGAATTTTTAAGAAATTTTTGGGGAAATCCTCACCTGTGTCCGCTACACTGAGACGGGCGAGAAAGAGGCAGAGTATGAACAAACTATGAATTGTCCTTTCCACTCTTGACCGAGAAAAAGGAGGCGATTATACTATATGACAACTTGTCATATTCTCTTTTGGGAGGTGAACCACCGTGCCCAGCCCAACTTTTTTCCATCTGCCCCAAGCCAAACGGGACAGACTGCTCCAGTGCGCCAGGGATGAGTTTTCCCGGGTCTCCTTTGACGAGGCCTCCATCAACCGCATCGTCCGACAGGCGGAAATCGCCCGGGGCAGCTTCTACATGTACTTTACCGACAAGGAGGATTTGTTCCGCTATCTGCTGCAATGCTATCTGGACGAGCTGACCCAGATGCTTCAAACACTGCTCGACCGGGAGCAGGGAGACCTGTTTGCCGCCTTCAGTGCTCTGTTTCAGACGCTGGTGGAGCAGCGGGACAGCCCGTCCGCCCAACAGTTTCATGCCATTCTCCACCGCAACGCCGGGGTACAGCAGGGAGCGCTGCTGCGCTCGGCCAGTACCCACACCCTGTTCTCTGCCCTCTCCGGCCACATCGACCGCACCCGCCTCTCCCTGCGCCGGGAGGAGGATCTGGAGGACATGTTCCACATTTTGATCAGCGTCACCGCACCTGCCCTGTGCGCCGCCCTCTCCCACACCGATCCTCAGATCGCCTGGGCCCGCCTTCAAGCCCAACTGGACATTCTCCGCCGGGGGATGGAGGCACGGGAAGCGCCGGCCGCCTTTCATCACGAGTAAACGAAGGAGTCACCGCCATGGAAACAAAAGAACAACTGCAACCCGTTCCCGACATCCCAGACGCCCCCGCTGTTCCGGAGGCTCCGGACATTCCGGAGCAGGACAGCACCCCCACCTGGAAAGCGCCCAAGAAGAAACGCCGCTGGCCCAAAGTCGTTATTGCGGTGGTGGTCATTCTGGCCCTCATTTTTTTCTTTGTGATCCGCCCCATGCTGGGGGCCGGAAAGGATCTTCTCGCCGGGGCCTATCTCACCAGCGCCGCCCAGATGCAGGATATGACTGTGTCTGTCTCCAGCACCGGCACCATCCAGCCCATTGACTCCTACAATGTCAGCGGCATGGTCACCGGCGAGGTACTGGAGGCTCCTTTTGAGGTAGGCGACCAGGTAGAGAAGGGGGACGTGCTCTACCGCATTGACCCCGGCAGCGCCGAGACTGCCCTGCAGCAGGCCCAGCTGTCGGTGCAGCAAGCTCAGCTGAACTACAACTCCATTGCCGACGGACTGGCCCCCAAGGCCTCCGGCGCTGGCGTGGTCCAGCAGCTGCACGTGAAGAAGGGCGACATGGTTTCCGCCGGATCCCCCATTGCGGATATCGCCAACACCTCCACCATGACCCTCACTCTCCCCTTCCAGTCCGCGGATGCCGCCCGCATCTCGGTGGGACAGGCAGCCACGGTGACTCTGGCAGGCACCCTGGAGACCCTGCCCGGCACGGTGGAGTCAGTGGCCTCCGCCGATCTGGTGGGCAACGGCGGCGCCCTGGTGCGCCAGGTAAAGATCCGGGTGCAGAATCCCGGCGCTCTCACCACCTCCACCACGGCCACCGCCAAGGTGGGCGACATCGCCTGCGCCGGCAGCGGCACCTTTGAAGCCAGTCTCAGCCAGACCATCACCGCTACTGGAAGCGGCGAGGTCGTCTCGGTGAACACCTCGGTGGGCAGCTGGGTCTCCGCGGGACAGGTACTGGTCAACTTGGGCGGCTCCTCTGCGGAGACCTCCCTGGAGAATGCCTCTATCTCCCTGCAAAACGCCCAGCTCTCCCTGCAGAATGCCCAGGACGCCCTGGACAACTACACCATCACCGCCCCCATCTCCGGCACCGTCATCGAAAAGAACTTCAAGGCCGGAGACACCATTGACAACAACAGCCTCACCGCCGCTGGCGGAACCCTGGCCGTTCTCTACGACATGTCCACCCTCACTTTTGAAATGAAGATCGACGAGAAGGACATCAACAAGATTCAAGCAGGCCAGGAAGTCACCATCACCGCTGACGCGGTGGAGGGGGTCACCTACTCCGGTGTGGTGGATACGGTGAATATCAACGGCACCACCGTCAGCGGGCAGACCAACTACCCCGTCACTGTGGTCATCAACGATCCCCAGGACCTGAAGCCGGGGATGAACGTCTCCGCCGACATCATCGTGGAGCGGGCCGGCACGGTGCTGTGCGTCCCCGTGGACGCGGTAAACCGGGGCAGCGACAAGCCCACCGTCCAGGTGGCCGGGGAAGGCGCGCTGGACGAACAGGGCAATGTGGTCGATCCCTCCAAGCTGGAGACCCGGGAGGTCACCCTGGGCCGCAACGACACCAACAACATTGAGATCACCAGCGGCCTGAAGGAAGGCGAGGTCGTGGTCTGGGTCAATGAGGTCTCCAACCCCCTGGCCGCCATGATGGGGATGTAAGCCATGGGACACCTCATTGAATTTCAGCAGGTCTATAAGATCTACCAGATGGGCGACACCCAGGTCCACGCCCTGGACGGGGTAAGCTTTGCCATCGACAAGGGAGAGTTTGTGGCCATTGTGGGCCAGTCCGGCTCCGGCAAGTCCACCGCCATGAACATCATCGGCTGTCTGGACGTCCCCACCAGTGGGCGCTACTTCCTGGGCGGCGTAGACGTGTCCACCATGGATGATGACCAGCAAGCGGTGATCCGCAACAAGATGCTGGGCTTCATCTTCCAGCAGTACAACCTGATCCCCAAGCTCAACGTGCTGGAAAACGTGGAGCTGCCTCTGCTCTATGGCGGGGTGCCGGAGCGGGAGCGCCGGGAGCGGGCTCTCAGCGCTTTGGACCGGGTGGGGCTGGCCTCCAAGTACAAAAACCGCCCCAATCAGCTCTCCGGCGGCCAGCAGCAGCGGGTATCCATCGCCCGCGCCCTGGCAGGCAACCCCTCCGTTATTCTGGCTGACGAGCCCACCGGCGCTTTGGACTCCCACACCAGCCGGGAGGTCCTGGGCTTTCTGAAAAAGCTCAACCGGGAGGGGGACACGGTCGTCCTCATCACCCATGACAACTCCATCGCCGTGCGGGCCAAGCGGATCATCCGCCTGCAGGACGGACAGATCATCTATGACGGCGACGCCAGCGATCCCCAGGCCGTGGTTCAGCCCAAGATCGATGACGAGGAGGACGATGATCTGGACGAGGAGGTGACGCGCTGATGGGGGTGAAGCAATCCTTCTTTTTGGCCCTGAAGTCCCTGGCCACCAGTAAAATGCGCGCCCTGCTGACCATGCTGGGCATTATCATCGGTGTGGCTGCCGTCATTATCATCATCTCTTTGGGCGACGGTATGCAGAAGCTGATGAACGACTCCTTTGAGTCGCTGGGGGCCAATCTCATCCAGGTCAACGTGTACAGTTCCGGCTCCTCCCGAGAGGTCAGCATGGATGACATGTACGATCTGGTGGAGAAAAACCCCAAATACCTTTCCGCCGTCAGCCCCTACATCTCTGTCTCCTCCGCCTCCGCCCGTACCCCGGGAGACACCTTCACTCCGTACAGCGTGGTGGGCGTCAGTGAAGCCTATGACGAGATCCGGGCCCTCACCGTGGAGCAGGGCCGTTTTCTCCAATATGTAGATGTGCTCCGCTCCCAGAAGGTGTGTGTGGTTGGCTCCTATGTGAGCAAGGAGTACTACAACGGCAACGCCGTGGGCAAGACCCTGGGGCTCAGCGGATATAACTACACCATTGTGGGCGTGCTCTCCGAGTCCGCTGAGTCCCGCAAGGGCTCCGCCGACGATCTGGTCATCATTCCCTATACCAACGCCCAGCAGCTCAATAGTGCCTTAGCCTCCGACACCGCAGCTGGAGCTGGCGCCATGGGCGGCATGATGGGAGGCGGCGGTATGGACACCTACATGTTCAGCGGTACCAGCCAAGATACCGCCTCCACCTCTCGCGGCATTATTGAAAACTTTTTGGATAAGGTCTACGGGGACGATGACCAGTATATCGTGGTCACTTCGGCAGAGATGCTGGATATGATGAACACGATGACCAACACCATGATGGTGGTACTGGTGGCTATCGCCGGAATCTCCCTGCTGGTGGGCGGCATCGGTATCATGAACATCATGCTGGTGTCCGTCTCGGAGCGCACTCGGGAGATCGGCATCCGCAAGTCCCTGGGCGCCAAGCGCCGGGACATCCGGGGCCAGTTCATCATAGAGGCCGGCACCACCTCCGCCATCGGCGGTGTCATCGGCATTGTGCTGGGTATTCTGCTAGCCAAGGTGGCCGGCACCCTCATCGACAGTATGATGAGCTCCGGCTCCACGGAATTTACTGCCGTTATCTCCCTGCAGGCCATCGCGGTGGCTTTTGGCGTATCGGTGGGCGTGGGCATCCTCTTCGGCTATCTCCCCGCCAACAAAGCCGCCAAGCTCAATCCCATTGACGCGCTGCGCTATGAATAAAAAGGAGGCAATCCTCTTATGAAGCTGAAATCCATTCTCGCCGCCGGCACCGCTGCCGCCCTCACCATTGGGCTGCTGATGGTGCCGGCAGGGGCCCGGTCCACCACCGTTCCTGCCCAGCAGGAGGTGACCCAGGTTATCAATGCCCTGGACATTATGGTGGGCGACGGCCAGGGCAACATGCAGCTGGACCGGGTGGTCACCCGGGCGGAGTTTATTACCATGGCGGTAAAAGCCTCCCCCAACGGGGACCAGGTTGGGGAGGCCTCCACCTCCCCCTACCCCGACGTGCCCTACACCCACTGGGCCGCCGGCTTTGTGGAGGCCGGGGTGGCCGCCGGGCTCATTACCGGATACTCTGACGGTACTTTCCGTCCCTCCAACCAGATCACCCTGGCTGAGGGCGTGACCATTGTCCTGCAGCTGCTGGGCTACGGCAGTGAGGACTTTTCAGGTGCCTTCCCCTCTCCCCAGATGGCCCTTTACCAAAGTCTGAAGCTGGGCCGGGGACTGA
>CABVDR010000023.1 GCA_902497145.1 uncultured Oscillospiraceae bacterium | reverse complement strand
CGGCCGCTTGGGCGGCGCGGGCTTCGACGTTCTGGCCCCCGAGCCCACCCCCGCCGACCACCCCCTGGTGGATCTGCCCGCGGAGATTGCCCACCGGGCGGTGTACTCGCCTCATTTGGGGGGCAACACTGGCGGCTCCTTCCGCCGGGCCCACGCCAACATGTGGAACAACGTCAAGCTTATCCAGGAGGGCAAGCAGCCCAACTTTGTGGTAAACGGCCCCCTTCCGCTTTCTTGAAAGAAAGCTTGGCAAAGAACTTCCGGCGAAGCCGTGCTTCGCCTCTGCTGAAAACCGGTAGGAGCGACGGGAATCCGTCGCTCCTCTTTTTTGCCGAGAGAAAAAAGAGAGAAAATTGACGGGCTATAAAGAATATGTTAATTTTTAGTTAACAGGTTGTGCGATATGGTGCACCAAAGGAGAAAAAGTCGTTGCAATTTGTGAAAAAGCCATAAGGGAGACGAGAAAATGAGACGTAATCGGTTTTTAGCATTAGCCCTTGCCTCCGCAATGACCCTGTCTATCGCCGGCTGCAGCAACAGCAACCCCAGCAGCAGCGGCTCCGGCAGTTCTAGCTCCTCTGCAGACAGCTCCTCCCAGGAGGAGAACTACACCTCCCTGGACGATTTTGTCCTGTGGAATGAAGATTATTCCCTCACCACCACCGGCCGCGACGCGACCGGTTCCACCGGCGTGGTTTCCTCCGGTAAATATGAGGCCTCCAAGATCGGCAAGATGATCATGGAGCAGGGCGGCAACGCGGTGGACGCCGCTGTCGCCGTGGGTTTTGCCCTGGGCCTGACGGAACCCAACGCCACCGGTCTGGGCGGCGGCGGCTTTATGACCCTCTACTCCGCGGAGACCGGCGAGACCCTCTTCCTCAACTTCCGTGAGTGTGCCCCTGCCGCGGCCACCCCCGATATGTGGCAGACCACCACCAATGCCGAGGGCACTACCACCGTCATCGGCAACCAAAAGAGCATGGGCGGCAAGGCCGCCGGTATCCCCGGCAACGTGGCCGGCTGGCTGTATGCCCTGGAGAATTACGGCACCATGAGCCGGGAAGAGGTGCTGGCCCCCGTGATTGAGCTGGCCAACAAGGGCTTTACCGTTACCCCCACCCTGGCCAACGATATGTCCAACAGCTATGATAAGCTTACCCTGTACTCTGAGTCGGGCGACCTGTTCCTGAAGGATGTGGACGGGATGCTCCTGCCCTACGAGGTGGGCGACATCTTTAAGAACCCCGACTACGCCAAGACCCTGCAGCTGATCGCCGACCAGGGTGCGGATGTGTTCTATAAGGGCGAGATCGCCCAGGCCATTGTGGACAACAACAACAAGTACGGCGGCCTGTTTACTATGGAGGATATGGCCAATTACCAGGTTGAGGTGATGGAGCCTGTGGTGGGCAGCTACCGGGGCTACGACATCATCTCCTCCCCCTCCCCCTCCTCCGGCGGCACCATCATCCTGGAGATCCTGAACATTCTGGAAAACTTTGACCTGCCCTCCATGGAGGACTGCTCTGCCGAGGAGCTGCACCTCATCGCTGAGGCCTTTAAGATGGCCTACGCCGACCGGGGCGAGTACATGGGCGACACCAAGTTTGTGGACGTGCCCATTGACGGCCTGATCAGCAAGGACTACGCCAAGACTCTGGCGGCCAAGATCGACCCCAATACCAGCATGGAGACCGTTCTCCCCGACGATCCCTGGATGTTTGAGCACGAGGACACCACCCACTACTCTGTGGCGGATGCAGAGGGCAATATGGTCTCCGTCACCTGCACCGTCAACGGCTACTTCGGCAACGGCGTGGCAGTGGATGGCTACGGCTTTGTGCTCAACAACGAGATGGATGACTTTGTGGTGGGCGCTGACCACCCCAACTCCATTGCCGGCGGCAAGACTCCTCTGAGCTCTATGAGCCCCACCATCATCATGAAGGACGGCAAGCCCTTTGCCGTGCTGGGCAGCCCCGGCGGCACCACCATCATCGCCACCGTGGCCCAGGTGATTTCCAACCTCATTGACCACGGCATGACCATGCAGGAGGCGGTGGATGCGCCCCGCATTTCCGGCTACAACAATAACACCATTAACTATGAGACCCGGATCAGCCAGGACGTGATTGACCAGCTGACCGCCATTGGCCACATCTGCAACCCCGACGACGATTGGAACCGCAGCTTCGGCTCCGTCAACGCGGTGCGGTATGCGGAGGACGGAACGCTGGACGGCGCCGGCGATCCCCGCCGTGACGGCAAGGCGCTGGGCTTCTAATCCGGCTGGGCAGCCTCTGGATTTCCTGCCCCCGAAACAGACGGCGCAGGCCGTTTGTCCTCGGTGAGTGAAGCAGAACAAGTGCTCCCCGACCCAAGCGTTCTTGGGCCAGGGGGCGCTTTCTTATTCCTGCAAAGCCCCGGCGCGGCGGCTTGGTGCCTGGGTTTTTCTCATATTTCTCTCTTGACAAGGTCAGCAGGACATTTATAAGCTTAATTAAAATTAAGGAAGCAGCGACCCTTCCAGCGGGACAACGGGCTGAGGTGGAAAGGAGAATGCCCATGGCTTGGCTTATCGCCCTATTATCATTGCTCTATCTGCTGGCCCTGTGGGTAGAGGCCAGACAGGTCCAGGCGGCCCGCCGGAGCCTGCCCCATGTGGTCCATGTAAACGGGACCCGGGGAAAATCCACCACCTGCCGCCTCATTGATGCGGGACTGCGGGCTGGCGGGTTAAGGGTATTCACCAAAACCACGGGTACCGACCCCATGACCCTGGAGGTGGACGGCCGGGAGCTGCCCATTATCCGCCGGGGCAAGGCCAACATCAAGGAGCAGATTGGAATTTTAAAGAAGGCGGCCCAGCAGCAGGCCCAGGTGCTGGTGGTGGAGTGCATGGCCATCCAGCCGGAACTGCAGTATACGGCCCAGCACCGCATACTCCAGGCCGATGTGGGGGTGATCACCAATGTGCGCCGGGACCACACCGATGTGATGGGACAGACCCTGCCCGAGATCTGCACCGCGCTATGCAACACGGTGCCCCGAGGGGGCGTTTTGTTTACCGGTGAGGAGCATCTGGCCCAGCAGATGGCCGGGGCAGCCAAAACCCTGGGCAGCCAATTTGTGGCCGTGCGGCCCCGGGGGGACGAGCCCGAGTTTGACTTTCCGGAAAATATTGCCCTGGCCCTGGCGGTGTGTGAGCATCTGGGGGTGGACCGGGACACCGCCCTGGAGGGAATGCGCCACTACAAGCGGGATCCCTATGCCCTCACCCTGCACCGCATCCACGGCAGTGTCTGGATCAACGGGCTGTCCATCAATGATATTCAGTCCACCTGCATGGTGTGGGAGCAGATGGCGGAGAAGTACGAGCTGAGGCAGCGCAGACTGATTTTGTTGGTCAACAACCGGGCCGACCGGGGCAGCCGCACCCAGGACATGCTGCAGGTCTGCCTGGCGCTCAAGCCTCAGGAGATCTGGCTGCTGGGAGCCTCCCGCAGCTATATGCAGCGCGGCCTGGCCCGGCATCTGCCAGACGCCCAGGTGACCTGGTTTGCCAGGGCCCAGGAGCTGGATTTTTCTGGCCTGGACCAGAACTGCGCCGTATTTGCGGTGGGCAACATCGCGGGAGAGGGCCGCGCCCTGATGGAGCGGGTCCGGAAGGAGGGAACTGCCTTTGTATGACCAGACGATTTTACTGGGCGTAATTATCAGCCTTATTTATACGGAGATCACCGGGCTGTCTGCGGGACTGATTATCTCGGGGTATCTGGTGCTGAATCTGCAAAACCCCGGGCGGATTGTGTGCACCCTTGTGGTGGCTCTGGCGGCCATGGGGCTGTGCCGGCTGCTGGCCAGAGGGCTCATTTTATACGGGCGGCGGCGGTTTGCGGTGCTGATTTTGCTGGCGGTGTCTCTCAGTGCGGCGGCCAGCGCGTGGGATCTGATCCCGGTCAGCGCCCTGGGCATCGTGCTGCCAGGCCTTATTGCCCGGGAATTTGATCGGCAGGGGATTTTAAACACCCTGCTCAGCCTGGCGGTGACCACTGCACTGACGGCTTTGTGCCTGCTTCTGCTGGGCTGGCGCCTGATCCTGTGAGGGGGGCTGGCACAATGGCAGGAAAAAAACGACTGGCCCTGGCCGGGGCGGCGGCGTGTCTCATCCTGGGTGTGGTGCTCACCCTGCTGGGGGGAACCCGGCAGAAGACGGAAGACTATGCCCGGAAGCTGGAGGCTGCCCAGCTGATGCAGAGCTGGATGGACGCGGTGAAGGAGTACAAGGCCGAGGTTGGCCTGCCGGTGTCGGAGGAGGATCTCCATCAGACCGGCCTGATCGGCGCGCCCTACACCGAGATCACCACCACCCACGGCGCGCTGGAGGCCAAGCGGACCACGGCCAACCCGGATATGGCCGCGCTGATGGTGCAGATGCTCACCGAGGCGGGGATGAAGCCCGGGGACACGGTGGGCGCAGGCTTTTCCGGCAGCTTTCCGGCGATGGATCTGGCGGTGCTGGCCGCCTGCCAGACCATGGACCTGCGCTGCATCTACATTGCGTCGGTAGGGGCCTCCACCTATGGGGCCAACCAGCCGGAACTCACCTTCCCAGATATGGCATACCAGCTCTATCAGGATGGCCTGTTGGATACCCCGCCCGCCCTGGTGACTCCGGGAGGCGTGGATGACTGCGGTCTGGATATGGACGAGGGCACCCGGGAGACCATCCTGGCCCGCCTGGAGGGTTATGGCACCCAGGTGATGCGCCAGCCCGATTTTGAGCAAAACCTGCAGGCGCGGATGGACCTGTATCAGCAGCAGGGGCCCATTGACTGCTTTGTGGGGGTGGGCGGCAACCTGACCACCACGGGGGCAGGCAATACCGAGGTGCCCTATGGGCTGATTGCGCCGGACCGGATCCGGGCGGTGGACCGCAACAGCGGACTCATCCAGCGCTATAACGCACAGGGGCTGCCGGTGATCCATCTGCTGAACATCCAGCGGCTGACCGCCGACTACTCCCTGCCCTACGACCCGGAGCGGCTGACCCCACCGGGAGAGAGTGCGGTGTACTACACGGCAGTGTATCCCCGGCTCCCCGGAGCGGTGTGCCTGGTGGGGGCGGCTGCCTGCCTGTTTGCAGGCTTTATCTGGCCCAGATGGAAGGAGCGGAGGGAGGAACATGACAAGCCGTAAAAAGAGATGGGAGACGGCTTTGGCTGCTGTGTGTGCGGCCGCGCTGCTGAGCGGGTGTGCCGGGACCGGCGGGGCCACGGAGGAAGAGAGGGGCGCAGCGGAGTCCTCGGCCCAGGAGCTGCAGCTGCCTGCGCTGGACAGCCCCCAGGACCTGGAGGGGCTGAAACCGGCGGACTTCGGCTGTCTGGAGACCGAGTATCCCACCCAGTACGGCTCTTATTCCCTGCTCCCCGGGGACGCCCTGGAGTTTACCGTCCACACCCTCACGGGGGAACAGCCGGGACCGTCGATTTACATTGTGGGCGGGACCCATGGGGACGAGCTGGCAGGCTGGTACGCCGGGCTGCTGCTGGAAAAGGCCACCATCCAGGCGGGCACCGTATACCTGGTGGCTCCGCTGAACCAATATGGAGCGCAGCAAGTCCAGCGTGAGACCCGGGAGGGCTGGGATCTGAACCGGGCCTACCCGGGCGACCTGCAGGGACAGGACGCCCAGCGGATCGCGGCGGCCCTCTATGCCGACATTCAGGACAAGCAGCCTGATTTGGTACTGGACCTCCATGAGGCCATCCTTCACACCGACGGAAAGGATAACCTGGGCAACTCCATCATCTGTCAGGACATGGGGCTCATTGCCGACCTGGTGCTGGGTCTGCTGAGTGACTCGGAGAGCGGGGCCCTGCCCCTCACCCGGCCGCTGACCCTCTACGGCTCTCCTCCGGAGGGCAGTCTGAACCGCACTGTGACCCTGGAGCTGGGGATCCCGGTGATTACCGTGGAGACCTTCCGGGAGGAGGAGCTGAACCTGCGGGTCGCCAACCAACTGCATATAGCGGAATATGTGCTTGTATGGTATAATGTAAGGTAATTTGTCGGAGAATCGTTTGTGCGCCGGAGAAGGGAGATGGCGTGGTGGCGGAGAAAGAAGAGGGAAAGCGGACTCTTGATGCTGTGCTGGCCGACCCCATCGAGCTGGCGATTGGGTTTATCCTGCTGATGCTCAGTTTCATCATGCCGCTGCTCCTGACGGTGCAGAACCTCCACATTTTGGATCAGATCCACGACGCACTGTATCTGGAAAATCCTCTGCACCTGGTGACAGCGGCCCTCCGGCTGGTTGCCCTGAACACAGTTCGTGCCGCTCCCCACTACATTGGCTCATTTATGATCGCGGAATCCCTGGAGTTCCGGTGGGGACAACGGAATCTGTGGGCGGTGAACGCTCTGCTGGTAGTGGGGCTGCTCCAGGTGGTCTATGAGGGAGTCAACGCCCTGCACCAGATTCACTATGACTTCGGTCTGCCCGCCATGCTGGTGAGCGGCTTTGTCATTGTGATCGACCGGATGGATTATAAGTACATTGCAAAAATCAAAAAAGCCCTGCTGATTTTTACCGGTTTGGCGGCGTTTCAGTTCCTGGACATCATGCCGGCGGCCACAGGCCTGCCGGTGGGCCGGGGCGAGACCTCCACCAACATCAAGCTGGCGGGCAACGTGCTGGGGATCTCGCCGGTGCTCAATGCCCTGGCAACGGTGGGGTTTCTTCTGTTTGCCGGGATTTCCGTGCTGTTTTTCATTATGCTGCGGGATGAAAATAAGCTGCGGGAAATGGTGGTTTTGCGGGAGCAGAACGAGGCCATCCGGGCCCAGGCCCAGTACAATGAGATGAAAAACCGTACCTATCAGGAGATGCAGCACCTGGTGCACGACCTGAAGTCTCCGCTGACGGTGGTGCAGACCCTGGTAGGGGCGGTGAAGATGGACTGTGCCCAGAAGGGGGAGGAGGAAAATCTGGTCCTGCTGGACCGGGTGGAAAACGCGGTGGATCAGATGAGCCAGATGATCTCCGAGATTTTGTATGAGGAGAAGGCCAGCCTGACCACGGTAGAGCAGATCCTCAACCGGGTGTCGGCCCAGCTGTCCGTTGAGGACTACACCTCCTGCGTGGAGATTCGGGCCAAGGTTCCCCAGGCGCAGATTCGGGTCAACTGTGTGCTGTTTCCCCGGGCCCTGGTCAATTTGGTGCAGAATTCCGCCAAGGCCATTCCCGAGGGAAGAAAGGCGCGCATTATTATCTGTTCCAATGTGGAGGAGAATTGGGTGCGTTTCCGGGTGGCGGACAACGGAAAGGGAATTTCCAAAGAAAATCAGGGTCTGATCTGGAACCGGGGCTATTCCGGCCGGTCCTCCAGCGGTCTGGGTTTGACCTTTGTGCGCAGCGTAGTGGAACGAGCCGGAGGAAAGGTGGAGATGAAGAGCAGGCTGGGAGAAGGTACCACTGTCACACTGTGGATTCCAAAGGAGGGGGAACAACATGGAACTGAGTCACAAGCCCACGATTCTATGCATTGACGATGAAAAGGAGATCTGTTTTGCGCTCAAGGCGCTGTTTCGCACCCAAAACTGGGAGACGGTGCCGGCGTACAACGTGACCAGTGCACTCACGCTGTTTCGGCAGATCAAGCCCACCATTGTCCTGATCGATTACCACATGCCCGGTATCAACGGTGTGGAAGGGGTGCGCATGCTGCGCAAGCTCTCCAGCACGGTCCCCATCATTGTGTTCACCATCGACGAGAGCCAGGCGGTGGCAGACGCCTTCCTGGCCGTAGGGGCAAGCGACTTTGCCTTAAAGCCCATCAAAGCGCCGGACATTGTCAGCCGCATCAAGCTGCATCTGCGCCTGGTGGAGCAGAACAGCACAGCCCAGGGTTCCGCCATAACCAGCAAGGGGATCAGCCAGGGCACACGGGATCTGATTTTGGAATATATGCGGGGCTGTTCCCAGCCGGTGACGGTCAATGACATCGCCCAGGCCACTGGACTGGCCTACCAGACCGTGTACCGCTATCTCCAGCACCTCACCCAGCAGTCCCTGGTCATCATGGACAGCGTATACGGCAAGGTGGGGCGGCCCAAGCAGATGTACCGCTGCGCACCGGACACCTGAAACACCAGAACCAGAAAAAGAATATCTTGAAAATCCGCCTTTACGGGTAATTTAGTTGGCTAAATCACTAAAACGCCCGGTAAAGGCGGTTTTTTTGCCCATTTACACCCCATTTTTCCTGGTCCGCAGGGGTAAACTTGGCCTTTCTGCACAGAACAAATTTGCAGAAAACGGGGGTGTTCTATTAAATTTGTTAAGTTTTTGTTAAGAGAAATATGAGAGAAATATAGACAAATAATGAACGATTTTTTATCATATCGTTAACAAACTGTGGACAAGCTTAAAATTGCTTAAGATTTTGAGGCGGCGTCCGCGGTGGAAAAGGAGGACATGATATGAAGAAACTCTTAGCACTGCTCATGGCAGGCGCCATGACGCTGTCTCTGTTTGCGTGCGGCAATCAGGCTAGCACCAGCAGCAGCGGCAGCACCAGCGGCAGCGGCAGCCAGTCCACGGAGAATACCGGGGACGGGGTCTGGTCTCCGGTGGATGCCAACGGCAACACCAAGCGGGATGAGCGCGACGCTACTTCGGAAAACGGTATGGTGGCCAGCTCCAACGTGTATGCTACCATGGCCGGCCTGAAGGTGCTGGAAGAGGGCGGCAACGCGGTTGACGCGGCAGTCGCTGTGTCCTACGCCCTGGGCGTGGCAGAGCCCTATACCTCCGGCCTGGGCGGCGGCGGCTTTATGCTGATCCACACCGCCGATGGCCAGAACAAGTTTATCGACTACCGTGAGGTTGCCTCTGCCGGACAGGATGCTTACACCTGGCTGGACGAGAACGGCGAGATGATCTCCGACACCGCCTCCACCATCGGTGGTCTGGCTGTGGCCGTGCCCGGTGAGGTGGCCGGCATGGAGTACGCGCTGGAGAACTACGGCTCCGGAGCCGTGACCCGTCAGGAGGTCATGCAGCCCGCCATCGACCTGGCCAACAACGGCTATGTGGTCTCTGCCACCATGGCCGGCGCCATCAGCGATGAGTATGGCTACATGGAGGAGTACACCGAGCTGGGCGAGTACTACCTGGATGATATGGGTCTGCCCTACACCACCGGCGCTACTGTGACCAACCCCGACCTGGCCAAGGCCCTGCAGGAGATCGCCGAGAACGGCGCCGAGGCCTTCTACTCCGGCCCCATGGCTCAGGCGATGGTGGACGTGGTCAACAAGTACGGCGGCAAGCTGAGCATGGAGGATCTGGCCAACTATGAGGTTAAGGAGCGTGAGCCCGTCACCTCCACCTACCGCGGCTACGAGGTAATTTCCACGCCTCCCTCCTCCTCCGGCGGTACCCACCTCATTGAGATCCTCAATGTTCTGGAGAACTATGACCTGTCCAGCATGGAGGTCAACTCCGCGGAGTACCTGCACCTGTTCTCTGAGGCCTTCAAGGCGGCCTTTGCCGACCGTACCGAGTACATGGCCGACACCGACTTTGTGGACAACGTGCCTCTGGCCGGTCTGACCGACAAGGAGTACGCCAAGACCATCTATGAGAAGATCACCGACCAGTCCCAGCAGTGGAGCGCCGGCAATCCCGACGACTTCGGTCACGGCTCCACCACCTCCTTCTCCATTGCCGACAAGGAGGGCAACATGGTGGCCGTTACCCAGACCATCAACGGCTTCTTCGGCAGCATGATCGCTGTGCCCGGCTATGGCTTTGTGATGAACAACGAGATGGACGACTTTGCCAAGGATCCTGAGAGCGTCAACTGTGTGGAGCCCGGCAAGCGGCCCCTGTCCAGCATGAGCCCCACCATGCTCCTCAATGAGGACGGCTCTGCCTTCATGACCATCGGCTCCCCCGGCGCCACCCGGATCTTCCCCACCCTGGTTCAGGTCATCTCCCACGTGGTGGACCACGGCATGGACATCCAGGAGGCCATTGACACCTGCCGTATCTACGACAACGGCACCGACGACGGCATCAGCTATGAGTCTTCCGGCGTCAATCCCATCTCTGCTGAGACCATCGAGGAACTCAAGGCCATGGGCCACAATGTCACCGACAAGGGCGAGTGGCAGCTGTTCTTTGGCGGCGTTCAGGGTATTGTCTACCAGGACGACGGCACGCTGCGCGGCGGTGCGGATCCCCGCCGTGACGGCAAGGCTCTGGGTTTCTAAGAAATCCTACTCCCTCTGATTAAACGGAAGGGAATACATAGCCGCCCGACACTTGCCGGGCGGCTATGTCAAAATTACACATATTTTAAGAGAAATATGAGAGAAAACTTGTGGTTTTGTACATATCTGATAGAATGCTAACAAGAAGAACTCAGGGGGGAAATCCACTGGGTTTCGTACGAAATCAACCGTTTTATGTTGAAAGGAGATTTCCAAAATGAAAAGACTGATTACCTTCGCCCTGGCTGCTGCTATGGCTCTGTCCCTGACCGCCTGCGGCAATACCGAAAGCAACACCAGCAGCGCTTCCGGCGGCAGCAGCGTCTCCACCTCCGCGGGTGGTTCCAACGCCGGCGCTTCCCTGCCTGAGATCACTGCCGGCTCCTGCCAGACTCCCGCCATCCTGACCAGCATCGGCCAGAGCGCTGACGTGGACATCGTGAGCACCCTGTGCAGCAAGGCCGGCCTGGAGGTCCAGACCAACGCCACCCTCTCCGCGGACGACCTGACTGCTGACTGCAAGACCCTGATCCTGGCCGTGGGCGGCTCCTCCAAGGGCCTGGGCGCTGCCGGTATCGACGAGGCTCAGGAGCTGGAGCGTACCAATGCCCTGCTGGCTAAGGCTGACGAGCTAGGCATCACGGTTCTGGCTATGCACACCGGCGGTTCCGCTCGCCGCGGCACCCTGTCCGACGCTTTCATCAAGCCCGCTTTTGAGGCCGCTGACATTGCCATCGTGGTGTCTGAGGGCGACGGCGACGGCCTGATGTCCGGCATCCTGGCCAAGAACAACACCCCCAGCGCTTATGTGGCTCAGGCCGCCGACTGCCTGGCCACCCTGCAGACTCTGTTCGGCCTGTAAGAGGAGCCACAACCCATCCCCGTTTCAACACGGACTTTAGCTTGGTAAGTTTGTAAGGAAGAGGAGATAAGTTATGACAGCCTATTTGATCACGTTCCTTATCATGGTCGGCGTTTTCATGGTTGGCTGCTTTCTGCTGAAGCTGCCGGTGGGCGTTTCGATGCTGTGCGCAGCAGTATGCGGCGCGATTGAGGGCGGCGTGGGAAGCGAGACCGTGCGTATGCTGGTGGAAGGCGAGTTCGGCTATGTGGATACCATCCTGACCATCGCCACGGCCATGATCTTCATGAAGATCATCGAGGAGTCCGGCGCTCTGGACGCCCTGAGCAGCCTGATCATTGAAAAGTTCCACCGTTTCCCCGCCATCCTGCTCATCCTGATCATGCTCATCATCATGTTCCCCGGCATGATCACCGGTTCCTCCACCGCTGCCGTGCTCTCCGCCGGCACCATCATGAGCCCTGTGCTGGCCCTGATGGGTATTGATGCGGTGACCGCCGGCTCCATCATTGCCATGGGCGCCCTGCTGGGCATGATCGCCCCCCCGGTCAACACCGCCGCGCTGATCATCTGCGCCGGTATTGACGTGCCCTATGTGGGCTTTGAGGGCCCCCTGGCCCTGCTGACCTTCCCCCTGGCCATCGTCTTTGTGATGCTGCTGGGCTACCGGAAGGCCCGCCACCTGGACTATGAGAAGATCAAGCCCGGTCTGGTGGAGCAGGACGCGGTGCGCAAGCAGTACGGCGTGAAGATCTACCTGCCCCTGGTGGTGCTGGTGGTGCTGATGATCCTGTTTAAGGTGGCCAAGGTGGCCGACGATATCGGCATGCCTCTGATGTTCCTGATCAGCGCCGCGGTAGGCCTGTTCACCGGCAAGAAGATCAACGTGCTCCAGGCGGTACCCGCCGCGATCCGCACTGCCGCTCCCGTTATGGGTATCCTGATGGGCGTGGGTATGTTTATCGAGATCATGACCGCCACCGGCGTGCGTGGTCTGGTGGTTATCAGCACCCTGCAGCTGCCCCAGGTCCTGTGGCTGGCGGCCTGCGCCATCAGCATCCCCCTGTTCGGTGCGGTGTCCTCTTACGGCGCCTGCTCCGTGCTGGGCGTGCCCTTCGCCATGATTTTTGCCTCCCTGCTGGGCGGCGACTCCGTGGTGGTCCTGTCCGCCATCAGCCTGATCGCCTCTGTGGGCGATATGATGCCCCCCACCGCCCTGGCCGGTCTGTTTGCTGCCCAGGTCACCGGCGTGGAGAAGTATACCAAGATCCTGAAGCAATGCATCGTGCCCATTATCATCCTGCTGGTGTATGCCTGTATTTTCCTGGCAAACTCCAAGCTGATCGCGGGCCTGTTCTAAGGGAGGGGTGCGAAAATGATTACTTATATCTATCTGGGTATTGCACTGATCGTCTTTGTCAGCACCCTGTATAACCTGATCTTCAAGGAGAAGAAGATCGCTGACCAGATCAATGCTGTCATGATTCTGATCCCGCTGCTGCTGCGGATCCTGCTGATCAAGTAAGGGGGAGAGAGACGATGAAATTATCGAAAAGTTATATCTCCGCCATTGCCATCCTGGTGGTCGGCGCCGTGGTCGCCGGTATCGCCGGTATGAGCTTTTACACCAAGCGTCACTTCCAGGAGGACATTGTCGCCGGCGAGGGCGTGACGGAGGTCATGAAGCTCTCCGAGTTCAATGAGAACCTGGAAGGCACCATCGGCGACACCGACATCTACGTCCTGAAGGGCGAGGAGGAGGGCGGCTCTGTCCTGCTGCTGGGCGGCACCCACCCCAATGAGCCTGCCGGCCACATGGCGGCCATCATCCTGGAGGAAAATGCCAAGGTGGAAAAGGGCACGGTCTACGTGATCCCCAACATCAACAACTCCGCCTTTACCCACAACGATCCTCTGGAGGGTACCCCCCAGTACATGCACTTCACTACCTCTGACGGCGAGACCCGTACCTTCCAGTACGGCTCCCGTGCCACCAACCCCATCGACCAGTGGCCTGACCCGGATATCTACACCCACACCTCCGGTCAGACCCTGTCCGGCTCTGAGACCCGCAACCTGAACCGCTGCTATCCCGGCGTGAAGGACGGCACCATCTCCGAGCAGGTGGCCTACGCTGTCACCAACATGATCACCACTCTGGGTATCGACATGGAAATCGACATGCACGAGTCCAGCCCGGAGTACGCGGTAAACAACGCCACGGTAGCCCACGAGCGCGCCATGACCATTGCGTCTGAGGGCGTTCTGGACCTGCAGCTGGAGGGTATCTCCATGAGCCTGGAGCCCTCCCCTGAGACCCTGCGCGGCCTGACTCACCGTGAGCTGGGCGACTTCACCGACACCTATGCTCTGCTGATGGAAGTTGGTAACCCTGTCCAGGGCCGTCTGCGCGGCTACACCGACGAGGACCTGATCCTCACCGGTAAGGATCCCTGCTACGCCATTGCGGAAAAGCTGGGCCTGCTGTACGTGGATTACAGCTCCGGCGATTTCCCCATCGAGCTGCGTGTGGGCCGCCATCTGGCGGGCGTGGAGGCGTTTGTCAACGCCTACAATAACAACAGCGAGGAGGCCGATCAGGTCATCCTGACCGGTGTGCCTGAGTTTGAGGCCATGGTCAATGGTTCTCTGGGTGACTTCCTGCTGTAAGAGACCTCCCATTAAAATGCCCCCGGCCACGGATTTTCCGTGGCCGGGGGCATTTTTGCTGTGCAAAGCACAGCTTCATATCACGTTCTTTTCTGCGCTTTCCTATCAGAAAGGATGGAAAACACTGTCTTTCCTCTCAAAACCGTCTCAGCAATGGGGACTTTCGACAGTTCCTGGGGCGGGACCGCGGACAGATCCCCCTCCAAAATCACCAGATCCCCCTGCATGCCGGGGCGCAGCTGTCCCCGCACTTTCTCATCCCGGCTACACCAAGCCGCCCGGGAGGTAAACAGGCTCAGCCCCTCCTTCAGAGACAGGGCCTGCTCCGGCAGATAGACCCTCTCCCCTGCCCGGTCCCGGCGGGTGACGGCGGCACGGAGGTTGTCCAGCACATCGAAGGGTTCCACGGGACAGTCGGAGCCGCCGCTCACCGCAAGGCCAAGCTCCAGCATGGAGCGCCAGTTGTAGCAGTACCGGGCGCGCGCCTCCCCTACCCGCTGGGCAATGATGCCCATGTCCGCCTCGATAAAGATAGGCTGGATGTAGGCCTGGAGACCCAGGGCCTTCATCCGCTCCAGCAGAGCGGGGGCGGTGATCTGGGCGTGGACCGCCCCGTGGCGGGCCTGGGGCCAGGGATCCAGGGCCTGGAGGTGCTCCACTGCCTGGCACAGCTGCTCCAGCGCCCCGTCGCCGATGGTGTGGACGGCCACGTCCATCCGGGCGCGGTGGGCCGCCCCGATGAGCTCCTCCAGCTCCTGGGGGCTGTGGACGGCCACCCCCTTCCAGCTTGGGTCGCCCTGGTACCCGTCCCGGAGCAGGGCGGTGCGAGCCCCCAGAGAACCGTCCTGGAGGATCTTGCGGGGGCCGGTGCGGAAGAGGCTGGTTCGGTCGTCCATGGGAGAGCGGTGGGGCAGAAAGCGCTCAAAATTTTCTGAGGAGAGCAGGCACTGTTCATAGATCCGCAGGGTCAATTCTCCGTCCCGTTCCATCTCCCGGAACAGCTTGGTGAGGCGAATGGGGTCCATGCCGGGGAGGACCTGGAGGTCGTCGGAGTGGACGCAGGTGAGGCCCTTGGCGTTGGCGTCAGCCTGTCCCTTGCGGATGAGGTCTTTGACCTGACCGTCGGAGAGAGGCGGCACCACCTGCATGTACAGGCGCATGGCCTCCTCCCGCAGCAGGCCCTGGTCAAAGTCCACCTGGTCCAGTACCTGGGCCTCCACCCCGGTGAGAGTTTTCAGCCGCTCCAGCATGGGGGTGTTGCAGGCGGCTACGTGGGCGCAGCAGCGCAGCAGACAGACAGGAACTTCCCGGGAAATCTGGTCCAGATCGGCCCGGGTGGGCATGCGCCCCTCGGCCAGAGTCTCCTGGTTCCACCCCATGCCCAGCAGGTATGGGGCCCCTGTCTTGGCCAGCCTGGCTCTCCCCTGGGCAATGATGTCCCGGATAGAGGATACCCCCGTCAGGGGCAGGCTGTCCCGGAAGAGGGCGTAGAGGAGCAGATGCATGTGGGTGTCGTTGAAGCCGGGGAGTACCTGCCGCCCGTTTAGGTCGTGCTTTTCATCCCAGGGGAGGGCCAGGGCGTCCCGGTCGCTGCCCACAAAGACGATGGTTCCATTCTCGACCCCGACGGCCTCCTGCCGCGGCTGGCCAGGGACCATGGTGTCCACTTTGCCGTGATACCAGAGTCTGCGCATGAGAAACCCTCCGTTTTTTAAAGGATAGAGAAAGTGGGAGCGACGCATGCGGTCACTCCCACAAAAATGTTGCGTACACTCGCAGCGGGGAAACGAAGTTTCCCACAAAGCTTTTTTGCCTACTTTTTTCTCGAAAAAAGTAGGTCAATTCTCGGCGTACCGGGACAGGAACTGGCGGGTGCGCTCCTCCTGGGGATGCTCAATCACCTGCCGGGCAGGTCCCTTCTCCACAATGACGCCCCCATCCATAAAGATGACCTCATCCGCCACGTCCCGGGCAAAGGCCATCTCGTGGGTGACGATGATCATGGTGGTCTTTTGCTCCGCCAGGGAGCGAATGACCTTCAACACCTCTCCGGTGAGCTCCGGGTCCAGGGCGGAAGTGGGCTCGTCAAAGCACAGAATATCCGGCTTGAGGGCCAAAGCCCGGGCGATGGCCACCCGCTGCTGCTGGCCGCCGGAGAGCTGGCTGGGGTAGTGGTCGGCCCGCTCGCTGAGCCCCATCTTTTTGAGCAGCTCCCGGCCTTCCTCCTGAATCTCCTCCAGGATGGCCTTCTTGTTCTGCTTATACTCGGGCAGCTCCTGGCTGAGCAGCTCCTTGGCCAGAGTGACATTTTTCAGCGCCGTATACTGGGGGAAGAGATTGAAGGACTGGAACACCAGCCCGAAATGGAGCCGCTTTTTCCGCACCTCGTTCTCCTTTTGGGTGGCAGGGTCATCGGCGTCAAAGATGACGTTGCCATTGACCGAGATGGAGCCGTGGTTGGGGGTCTCCAAAAAGTTGAGGCAACGCAGCAGGGTGGTCTTGCCGCTGCCGGACGAGCCGATGATGGCCAGGGCCTGTCCCTTCTCCAGGGAGAAGCTGATGTCCTCCAGCACCCGGGTGGCGCCGAAATGCTTTTCAATGTTATGTACCTCTAAGATCGACATTTCCACGCCTCCTTTAACCGAAGTAGCTCAGCTTTTTCTCCACCCAGCCAAACAGCAGGGTGAGCACGCCGTTGAAAATGAGGTAGTACACGCCGGTGAAGAACAGGGGCCACAGCAGACCGGAGTAGCCGTGGGAGGTCTTCAGGAAGGCGTAGCCCGCCCAGATGATCTCCTGCAGAGAGATGATGCGGGCGATGGAGGTATCCTTTACCAGGGTGATGATCTCGTTAGACATGGGGGGCACGATGCGCTTGATCATCTGCAAGAGGGTGACATGGAAGAAAATCTGACTTTTGGTCATGCCCAGCACCTGACCGGCCTCCTGCTGGCCCTTGGGCACGCCCTGGATGCCGCCCCGGTAGATCTCGGAGAAGTAGCAGGCGTAGTTGATGATGAAGGCCACGGCGCAGGCCAAAAAGCGTCCCAACTCCCCGCTGGGCCAGGGACTGGCGTCTAAAATTTTGCCGGGGATGTAGAAGATGATGATGAGCTGGAGCATGAGGGGCGTGCCCCGGATGACCCAGACCACCAGGCGGCAGATAAGCCGGATGGGCTGGAAGCCCAAGAGCAGTCGGGCAATGGGGCCAGGCCCACGCTTTTTGCGCTGCAAGTACCAGTGGATTGGACGGGACAAGGGTGCCCATCGGCTCATGGAGCCAAAGGAGATAATCAGGCCCAGGGGCAGGGCGCCCACGAGGGTGACAAAAAACAGCTTCAGCGTCTGAAGAAAGCCCTCGTTCAGCGCTCCGATGACGGTAAGAAACATGGTCATTCCACCTTATCTATCATTCTGGCCCAAGGCCGGTACAGTCCAAAAGCAGAGGGCGTTGCCGCCCTCTGCCTCGGGACAATCTTACTTGTGTGTTGAGTCCGATTACTGCTCCACCAGCTTGTCGGCGATGCCGTACTTGTCGGCGATCTGCTTCATGGTGCCGTCGGCGTACTTCTCAGCGAAGAACTTGTTGAGCTCCTCGGCCAGGTCAGAGCCCTTGCGGAAGCCCACGCCGTACTGTTCGGTGTTCAGGCTGACGGTGGCGGTGAGGTCGGCGTAGCTGGTGCCCTCGCCGGTCATGGCCACGGACATGAGGTAGTCGATGATGGCGGCGTCGGCAGTGCCGGAGGAGACCTCCAGCAGAGCGGTGGCCTGATCGGCGGCCTCGGTGTAGTTGAAGCCGTACTCATCGGCCTGCTCCTTGGCAGCGGAGCCTACCTCCACGGAGAAGGCCAGATCCTGGACGCTCTCCACGGTCTGGTAGTCCGCGGCCTTGTCGGCGGGGACGATGACCACCTGGGCGTTGTCAAAATAGGGGTTGGAGCACTCCATAGAGGCCTTGGTCTCGTCGTTGAGGGTCATGCCGTTCCAGACCACGTCAATGGTCTTGCCGTCCAGCTCCATGACCTTGTTGTCCCAGTCGATGACCTGGAACTGCACGTCCACGCCCAGGCTCTCGGCAAAGGCGGTGGCCAGGTCGGCGTCAAAGCCGATCCAGTTGCCGTCGGTGTCCTGGTAGTCCATGGGCTCAAACTCAGTAATGCCCACCACCAGGGTGCCCTTATCCTTCACGTACTGCAGATCGCTGGTCTGGGTCTGGCTGGAGCTGCCGGAGCCGGAAGTGCTGGCGGCGTCAGAGCCGGAGTTGCTGGCAGAATTGCTGCCGCTGTTGGAGCAGGCGGCCAGGCTGGCACACAGGGTCAGGGCCAGAGCAAGAGACAAAAACTTTTTCATAGTATGTATCCTCCCAAACATTGAAGTGAGAACGAGAGGGGGAGACCCCTCGTTGCTTTCACATTTTAGCACGCTAATGTAATGTTGTAAAGAGGAACTTGCCCCGCCCCCAGGCTTTTTCTCTTTTACACAAAAAGAGAGGGATATTTTTAGGCGGCTTCGCCGAAAATGAGGAGGATAGCGCCGGGGTATCCGGTACGAACAGGTTGATTATCCCACACTGCACTGCCCTTGTCAATTTGGTACAGACAGAATAATGGGCGGGACTTGCGTCCCGCCCATCTATTCTTGGGTGGAGGGTCTTACTTCATGCCGTTCTCGTAGGACTCGATCATCTTCTTGACCATCTGGCCGCCCACAGAGCCGGCCTGCTTGCTGGTCAGGTCGCCGTTGTAGCCCTGCTTCAGGTTGACGCCTACCTCGCTGGCGGCCTCCATCTTGAACTTATTCATGGCTTCGCGGGCGCTGGGGACCATAGTACTCTTGTTACTGGACATGATTTGTCTCTCCTTTTTTCTGTCTGTTTGTTTTGGATGTTGAGTCGGATGGAACATCCGCATCTATCTTTGCCCAAACGGCGTTTCCTATGCGTGGAGAGCATTTCCTGATTTCGTCATTTTTCCATGGTCTTCCTCAAAAAAATCAGCGCAGCCCTCCCACTGGGGCGGATCAGCCAGGGACTGAGGCGGCAGCAGGTTCATTACCGACACCTCGTAGGCGGTGCGCTCCTCGCACCGGTCCCCTAAATTTTTTGTGTATACCCGGCTCTGGAGCCGGCCCTCCAGGGCCAGCTTCTCCCCCACCTCCATCTGGCCGCACTGGTAGGCCAGGCTGCCCCAGGCGATGCAGGGTAAGTAGTCGGAGCGGCCATAGCGCCGGTTTACCGCCAAAATCATGTCGCAGATGGTGCGGCCCAGGGGGGTGCAGCGCAGGCTGGGGGGCTTACACAGGGTGCCGGTACACACCAGACGGTTCTGGTCCTCCCCCTGCTCCAGCAGCAGTTCCCGGACAAAGACGCTGATGACCAGGCGGCTGCCCACGCCGGTGCGGTTGTTGAAGGTGCGCACCTCCCCCCGCACCGTCATCTCGTCCCCACGCCCCAGCCAGCCGTGCTGCTCCAGCAGAGCGCGGGAGATCACCGCGTTTACCTGGTCGGCTACCCCCGACAGGCGGCTGACCAGCACGGGGACGGTGAAGAAGTCCACATCATGGTTGCGGTGGGACAGGGCGGGGGGCTGGACGGCTCGCCCGTGGAGAAGGATCTGGTTTACGTCGGGGGAGGTCTGTTTCATGGCGGATCACACTCCTGAAAATCGTTTGTTCTTCCCCACTATATGAGTTTGATCCGTTGGGTATGTCCCCCAGAAGGCAAAAAAGCGGCCCTCCCGAAGAGGGAGAGCCGCAAAACCATATAAACTTGTGCCTCAGCGGCCAAATCCGCCGCCGCGGCCACCACCGCCGAAGCCGCCGCCCCGACCGCCGGAGAAGCCACCACCCCGGCTGCCGCCGAAGCCGCCTCCCCGTCCGCCGGAGAACCCGCCGCCGCGGCCACCAAAGCCGCCCCCGCGGGGTCCGCTGCCGAAGCCGCCCCCACGGGAGGAGCCGCTGGGGCCGTGGAAGCCGGTAAAGCCGCCGCCGCCCGGTCCGCCGGGACCTCTGGGGCCTCTGGGGGGAGGAGGCGGAGGACGGTGCCAGCGCCGCCGGTACCAGCCCCAACCGGGGCCGTGCCAGAACAGGATGGGCCGGAACACGTAGGGGGGATTGGCCACCCCATAGTACTGCTGGCGGTAGCTGGAGTACCGCAGGGAGTCCAGCACCGAGGCGATGACCAGCAGGATAATAACCAAGAGCACCACCGCGATGATGGTGTCCGCTCCGGTGCCCTGGGTGGAGCTGCCGTTGTCCAGGTAGCCCAGGCCGTACTGATCCACATAGAAGTCGTTGATGCCGGTGAAGAGCTTCACTACGCCGTCGCCAAAGCTGCCCGCCATGGCGTCCTCATAGAGGTACTGGTCCATGTAGGAGGACACCTGGCTGTCGGTCATGGGGTAGTCGGGGCCCACCGCCAGGTAACAGTCGCCGGTGGCGGTGTTGATGACCAGGATGCCGTCGGCGGATGCCAGCTCGATCTGAACGCCCAGATCATAGGCGTAGTCGTCAATGGCGCCGTCGATGGAGGTGCGGGTGGCCACGGCGATGAGGCTGTCATACCGCTTGACCCAGTTGGCGTTGAAGAGGGCGATCTGCTCCTCCTGCTGGTCGGTCAAGACCCCTGCCTGGTCGTCGATCCACTTGGCATAGGCCGCCGTGGACAGGGAGGAGTCCAGGCCGGTAGACTGGGCGGTCTCCTCTACCGGGTCGGCGCTCTGAGCCCGCCACTGGCCGATGCCGATGGCGGCGGCGATCATGATGATGGTCAGAGCCACCGCCACCCAAGTTTTCTGGAAAAGTTTCATCATTTCTCCTTTAATCCAAACCGTCGCTCCAACACATCCTGTGCAAGCTGGTGCGCCTCAGGATGCGCTCTGTTTACATTTGGGGAATTTCCGATATACTCAATGGCGGCCCCAAGCATGTCATTTTCAATGAGCCTGCGTATGGCGTTAACTCGTGTTCTGGTTCCACTGAGGTCACGGTCAAATCCTTTTTGGTAAAGGGTTTCTACCAAAAGGCTATCTTCCGCTGTCCAATCGAGAATACATTCTACCTGCGTCAGCAAAAACCAGCTGCCCGCTGTGTTTATCATGCGGCGCAGGTTATCTGAAGACGTTTGTTTCATGGCTGAATTTAACCGCGCAGTTCCAGCAGCTTCTGCTTCAGCTCGCCCTCGATGCGGCCCAGCTCGGCCTCGGCCTCCTTGCGCTTCTGGCTGCCCTCGGTCTGGATCTTCATGACCTCATCCAGGGTGGAGATGAGCTGGTTGTTGGTGTGCTGGAGGGTCTGGATGTCCACAATGGACTTCTCGGCCTCCCGGGCGGCGTCGATGGTGCCCATTTTCAGCATGTCCGCGTTCTTCTGCAGCAGCTGGTTGGTCATGTTGGTGACGGCAGACTGGGCGGCCGTAGCCTGGCGGGAGTGCTCCAGGCCCAGGGCCAGCACCATCTGGCTCTTCCACAGGGGAATGGTGTTCACCAGGGAGGACTGGATCTTCTCCAGCATCAGAGTGTCGTTATTTTGCAGCAGCCGGGTCTGGGGGCCCATCTGCACGGAGATCATGCGGGTGAGCTCCAGGTCGTGGATCTTCTTCTCAAAGCGGCTGCACAGGTTAGCAAAGTCGTTGTAGGCCTGGGCGTCCTCCTGGCTGCCGGAGGCGGCGGCCTTCTTTTTGAGATCCTCCAGATCGTGAGTGCGTAAATACTCCAGGCGCTTTTTGCCCGCAATGATATACATGGTGAGCTCTTTATAGTACTTGGTGTTCAGCTCATACATCTGGTCCAGCATGGCGATGTCCTTCATCAGCACCACCTGGTGGGACTCCAGCGCCCGGACGATCTTGTCCACGTTTACCTCGGCCTTGGCGTAGCTGGCCTTCAGGGCCTCCAAATCCTTGCGCTTTTTCTGGAAGAAGCCGAAGATGCCCTTCTTCTCCTCTTCCTCCTCGCCAAAGCCCTTCAGCTCCACCACAAGGTCGGACAGGGCCTGGCCCACCTCGCCCAGATCCTTGGTCTTGACGCTGTTGAGCGCGTTTTCCGAGAAAGCGGCAATGTTTTTCTGGGCGGCGGCGCCGTACTGGAGCACCAGGTTGGAGTCGGTGACGTCGATCTTCTGGGCAAACTCGTCCACCATCTTCTTCTCCGCCTCGCTGAGCATGGACTCGTCCAGCTTGACGGCGTTGGCGTCCCGCTGGGCCTGGAGGGCGGCGGCGTCAGGCTGGGGAGCCTGGGGCGCGGCAGGCTCCAGAGTCAGCTCCGGGGCGGCAGCGGCCTGAGCGGCGGAGGGATCCAGGGTCAGTTCGGGAGCGGCAGCGGCCTGGGCGGCGGTGCCGGAAGGGTCTAAGGTCAGCTCGGGGGTCAGGTTCAGTTCATCACTCATGGCAGGTTCCTCCTCAAAGTAAGCAAATGAGATGATTATTTCTTGTTGTAAGCCAAATAGCGGTACCAGTGGAAGGCGCAGCTTCCCAGCTCCAGCACAAGCAGCAGGAGCAACACTCCCCGGCCGGAGGCGGGCACAGCCGACCAGGCCAGCAGGAAAAATAAAATCAGCAGCACGGGAATGATGCAGGACAGCAGGGCGTTGAACAGACACTCGCCCCGGCTCATAAACTCACGGTACCGTTTCATGGGAGACCTCCTTTACAGCTCCAGGGTCACGTCGCTGCCCTGGCTCTTGGTGGTTTTTGGTCCGTCTCCCGCCAGACCCTCCTGGGCCAGCAGGTTTTCCATAACGGTGATATCGGTGGAGATGTCCATGGCCTCGGCGCCGAACAGGGCGTCCAGCTGCTTGTCAAAGGCCTTGACAATGGTGCCCATCATCCGCTCCACCCGCTGCTTGGTGGAGTCGATGTTCTCGCCGGACACGCCCATGGCGTCCATGCGGTCGTAGGCGTTGAGGATCTTCAGGGTGGTGGGGAGATAGTAATTAAGGAAGCGGCGGATCTGGGGCAGCTTGGCGGGCTCCTTCACCACCTGGTCGATGATCTTGGAGGTGACCTCCTCCAGGTGGTCGATCTGGGCGGAGATGGTTTCATCCTCGATGCTGTCGTTGAGACGGCGCATCTCGCTCAGCGCCCGTTCCCGCTCCTTGATCAGGTTGTCGATCTCCGGGTTGCCGGTGGACTTGGGGGCCTCCGGCTTCTTGGGCTCTTCCTTCTTTTTCTCCTCTTTGGGCTTCTCCTCTTTGGACTTCTCCTCGCCGGGCATCTGGTAATGCTTGTCCGGGAAGATGGCCTTGCCCACCACAAAGGCGGCAACGGAGATGACGGCGCACAGCACATAGTCGATGGGCTGACTCAAAGAGAAAAACAAAGCGAAGACCAGCCACACCACACCCACCAGATAGATGGGGGCGGTCGAGCGTTTTACATGTTTTGCCATTGTACAATTCCTCCATGGCACGGGAAAAAAGTGGGGACTCTTTTGCCCATTGTACCCTTAGAAAGATGGGGGTGTCAAGGGATTTGCCCCGGGAGCTTTTCGGGTACCGAAAAAAACAAAGGGGAAAATCCCGGGGGATGGGCCTGGCTGCATTGACTTTATTTTATATTTTCGATATGATTGCTAATATATTCTTCCCGGACCGCGCCCCGGCGAGGCCCTTGGGGCAGTAAAGGAGATCAAATATGCTTACCCTGGAACAATTCAAAGCGGCCCGAACCGTCCTTCGCGGCGTCATCCGGGACACCAGCCTCATTCATTCCCCCGCCCTGTCCAAGGCCACGGGACACAATGTGTATTTAAAACCGGAAAATATGCAGGTGACCGGCGCGTATAAGATCCGCGGCGCCTACTATAAGATCAGCACCCTCACCCAGGAGGAGAAGGAGCGGGGCCTCATCACCGCCTCCGCGGGCAACCACGCCCAGGGTCTGGCCTACGCCGCCCAGGCGGCCGGCGTGCCCGCCACCATTGTCATGCCCACCACCACCCCCCTGGTGAAGGTAAACAACACCAAGGACTACGGGGCTGAGGTAATCCTCCACGGCGAGGTGTTTGACGAGGCCGCCGCCCTGGCTGCCCAGCTGGCCGAGGAGAAAGGCCTCACCTACGTCCACCCCTTCAACGACCTGGGGGTGGCCACCGGTCAGGGCACCATCGCCTATGAGATCTTCCAGGACCTGCCCGATGTGGACGTGATCCTGGTGCCCATCGGCGGCGGCGGACTGGCAGCTGGTGTGTCCACCCTGGCCAAGATGCTCAACCCCAACGTCACCGTCATCGGCGTGGAGCCCGAGGGAGCGGCCTCCATGAAGGCCAGCCTGGAGGCGGGCCATGTGGTCACCCTGCCCACGGCCAACACCATTGCCGACGGCGTGGCGGTCAAGACCCCCGGCGACCTGGTTTTCCCCTATGTACAGAACAATGTGGACCACATTATTACCATCCCCGACGTGGAGCTGGTAGACGCCTTCCTGGATGTGATGGAAAAGCACAAGATGGTGGTGGAGAACGCGGGCCTGCTCACCGTGGCCGCCCTGAAGCATCTCCAGGGCAAGGGCCTGAACGTGGTGTCCGTCCTCTCCGGCGGCAACATGGATGTTATTACCATGGCCTCTCTGGTGCAGCACGGCCTTATCAACCGGGGCCGGATCTTCACCTTCTCCGTGCTGCTGCCCGACCGGCCCGGCGAGCTGATGCGGGTGTCCGGCCTGCTGGCCCAGGACAACGGCAACATCATCAAGCTGGAGCACAACCAGTTTGTCAACATCAACCGGCAGAACGGTGTGGAGCTGAAGGTGACCCTGGAGGCCTTTGGCCAGGACCACAAGAAGCAGATTTTGGATCACCTGGTCCAGGAGGGGTATCAGGTGAAGGAAGTGGATACTGCGGACTTCTATAATTAAAGAAGGGTTCCGCCCTGCGGGGCGGGTTCCTTTCTGAGCGATCAGAAAGGAACCAAAGAATCGTTGGGGGCCGCCTTCGATGAGCGCCTTTGCGCAGCGGGCGCTCATAGGCGGCTTGCCCCCAAACCCCCGTTTTACGGGGGACGCCCTCCTGTTTTCTGGGCAATTTCATCCGGCGGGCAAAATCTGAGTGGCTGATCCTTCTTGCCCCGGCCCACTGGGGCCTGCCGGGTCTGAAGGTTAGAAAAGCCTGCGCTGTACGCACACCGCCTGGTGCGGTGCAGCCATGGCAGCTGGTCTGTTATCGGCCGCCCCGCAGGGCGGTATCCTCAGAAGCAAAGCGAAGCTTTGCAGAAAGCTTTTTTGCATACTTTTTTCTCGAAAAAAGTATGCGAGGCCGCCCGACGGGACACAAGGTCCCATCGGGCGGGTATTCAAAAGCGGCGGGCCGCCGGGCCGGGGAGGTCCGGCAGTGGGGCCGTGGGCACGGCCTGGAGCGTGTATAGCAGCCCGGCGGCGCCCCGGGAGGACGGCCGCCCTCCCTCTCCGCCTGCTATCCTATGCGGCGGGTTCCTGTCCGGTCCCGCCAGAGTTTGAAAGTGAGGAATCGTCATGATCAAGATCGCCCCCTCTATTCTCTCGGCCGACTTTGTCAACCTGGAACGGGACATCAAAAAGGTGTCCTCCGCCGATTACCTCCATGTGGACGTGATGGACGGCTGCTTTGTGCCCAACATCACCATCGGCATCCCGGTGGTCAAGTCCATCCGCAAGTGCACCGACATGTTCCTGGACGTACATCTGATGATCGACAAGCCCCTGCGCTACATCGAGGACTTTGCCAAGGCGGGGGCCGACCTGCTCTCCGTCCACCTGGAGGCCGACCACCCCACCCGCATTGCGGAGGCTCTCAAGGTGATGGGCGAGTGCGGGGTGAAGAAGGCGGTGGCCCTGCGGCCCATCACTTCCGCCAATGCCATCCTGCCCTACATTGAGGACCTGGATCTGGTGCTGGTGATGACGGTGGAGCCCGGCTTCGGCGGACAGGCCTTTATGGAGTCCCAGCTGGAGACCATCCGCCAGGTGCGCGCCATTATTGAGAAGTATAACCCCGCCTGTGAGCTGGAGGTGGACGGCGGCATCGCCCCCAAGACCGCTCCCCTGGTGGTGGAGGCAGGCGCCAACGTGTTGGTGGCGGGTTCCGCCGTATACGGCAAGGAGGACATCCCCGCCGCCATTGCCGCTTTGCGGGTGGGATAATAGCATGAAAACTTACAAAGTTTTATCAGTAAAAACTCCCAAAGAAGCTGAAGGTCAAATGAATGAGATGGCCAAACAAGGATGGGAAGTAAAGGCGGTAACTTTCTGGGAGACCGCCATGAGTTATCAGTTGGTTATTACCTTTGAGCGCGAGGTATAATGCGCCGTATCCCTTTTATCTTGGAGGTTACGTTCCATGCAGTATTTCCCCCCAGCGCTAGAAAACCTGGTGGAGCAGTTTGCCAAGCTGCCCGGCGTGGGCGTCAAGTCAGCCCAGCGGCTGGCCTTTCACGTGCTGTCCATGCCGGAGGATGAGGCAGCCGCCTTTGCCCAGGCCATCCTCACGGCCAAATCCACCATCCACTGCTGCCCGGTGTGTCAGAACCTGACCCAAGGGGAGGGGCCCTGCTCCATCTGCTCCAGCCCCCGACGGGACGCCTCCACCATCTGCGTGGTGGCCGATCCCAAGGACGTGGTGGCCATGGAGCGCTCCCGGGAGTACCAGGGGCTCTACCACGTGCTCCACGGGGTCATCTCCCCCATGAACCACGTGGGCCCCGACGACCTGCACATCAAATCCCTGGTGGAGCGGGTGTCTGCCGGGGGTGTGGACGAAGTGATCATGGCCACCAACCCGGACACGGAGGGGGAGGCCACGGCCATGTACCTGTCCCGGCTGCTGCGGCCCTTCGGCGTGAAGGTGACCCGGCTGGCCTACGGCATCCCGGTGGGCAGCCACCTGGAGTATGCCGACGACGCCACCCTGATGCGGGCGCTGGAGGGGCGGCGGGAAATGTAAGAGAGAAGAAGGAATTTTCATGCGCGGGCTTCCCAAACCCACAAAAGTAACCATTAAATATCTGCGGTCGGTGACCTTTCGTCTGGCCGTCTTTCTTTTTGTCCTGGTCCTGTTCCTGCTGAAACCGGAGTGGCTGGACTTCACTGCCTCCCCGCTGCCCTCCCTGCCGCTGGTGGTGCTGTGGCTGGCGGTGCTGGGTTCCATGCTGGTGCAGCTCAACCCCAAAAGCTCCCTGACCGCCGGGTGTATGAAGCAGTACCCCAACCGCTTTGACCCGGTGCAAAGCTACTCCCAGCAGTCTTTGAAGGAGGCAGTGCGGGGACAGAACCGGGGGGCAGTGAAGGTGGCTGTGGTTTGGCTGGCAGTCAACCTGGGGTTTGGCGCGCTCTATTGGCACAAGATCATCGGGGTGGCGGAGCTGGTGCTGCTGTGCGCCCTCTACTACCTGTGTGACCTCATCTGTGTGCTGTTCTTCTGCCCCTTCCAGACCTTCCTGATGGGCAACCGGTGCTGCGTCAACTGCCGCATCTTTGCCTGGGGGTCCTGGATGATGGCCGCCCCCATGGCCTTTGTTCCCCACTGGTTCTCCTGGAGCCTGGTGGCCATGGGACTTGTGGTGCTGGTGGTGTGGGAGGTGCGGTACCGCCGCTACCCGGAGCGGTTCTGGTTTGGATCCAACAAGCTGCTCCAGTGCGCCCACTGCCAGGAGCAGCTGTGCCGGTATAAATTTCCCCGCTCTCCCCGGTTTCGACCGTAAAGCAAAAATTGGAACAGCCTTTGCTGTTCCAATTTTTTTATAGCTCCACCCGCACCGGGTTTTTGATTTCCAAAGACTGAGGGGTCACGGCGCAGTCCATGGCCAGCACCTCCACCCCGGCGGCAGCGGCCCGGCGCAGGGCCTGCCCAAACTCGGGATGGGTCACATCGTTGGGGGCAAAATAGCGTACATCTTCCATCTGGATGACAAAGCACACCGCGGCCTCGTAGCCCGCCTCATGGGCCTTTATCAGTTCGTCCAGGTGCTTCACCCCCCGGAGGGTGGGGGCGTCGGGGAAGCGGACCACCCCGTCGTCCTCCAGGGTGACCCCCTTTACCTCCACAAACCCCCGTTTTTCTGATGACTCCCAGTAGAAATCAAAGCGGGAACTCCCATACGTAGTCTCCGGACGCAGCAAGGTCAGGTCTTTTCGGAAACCGCCAGAACGTGCCCACTCCGCAAAGACTTGGTTGGGGGCCTGGGCGTCCATGTTGATGAGCCGCGCTCTCTTTTCCACCGCGATGAGATCAAATTTTGTCTTGCGGTTGGGGTTTCTGCTCTCCTCCAGCCAGACCGTGGCCCCGGGCACCAGCAGCTCCCGGCACCGCCCGGTATTTTTTACGTGGCAAATAAGCTCCTGCCCTTCTGCTTCCACCCGGGCCACAAAGCGGTTGGGCCGGGCGAGAAAGCGGGCGGGGAGGATTTTACCATACTGCATCTTGTGTTCCTCCGCTGTTTTCTGGTATGATATAAGATAAGTGTCCGGCTTGTCCCCAATCCGGGCTCTGAAATGAAGTATAACCCATGGCCGCCGCCGGGGCAAGCCCCCGGGGCGCACATGACACAGGAGGAATACACTATGCCGCAAGGGAAAAATCCGCCCATTGATCTGCAGAAGATCTCCAACCCCCAGCTGGTGGAGGCCATGCAGGCCCTTCACCAGGAGAACACCCCCCTCAACCAGGGCAAGGTGCTGGACCTGGTGCTCAACCACGCTGCGTTTCTGGCCCCGGTGATTTTGGCTCCCCAGGGCCCCAACGCCCCTCAGAATCTGAAGGGCAAGACCGCTATTCAGTTCCAGCTCACCACCACCAAGGACGGCCGGGCCTTCTTCCCCGCCTTCACCGACTGGCAGGAGCTGCGGAAGTTCTGCGGCCCCAAGGAGCAGAAGGTGGTCATGCTCCGCTTTGACAACTACGCCGATATGGTGCTCCGGGACGGCCGCACCGCCGGTCTGGTCATCAACCCCATGGGCCTGAGCCTGACCCTGGACCGCCAGACCATGGAGCGCCTGGCCAAGAAGAAGGCCGAGCTGGCCCGGGGCTACGCCCAGGAGCAGGTGGAAAAGGACACCCAGGTGATGGTGGGCGACCCGGAGGAGGAGCCCGAGGAGCTGCTGGACGCGGTGTGCGAGCTGGCGGAAAAGCGGGAGGACATCCAGCGCCTGTGGCTGCGGGAGATGGTGCGCCAGGACGGCATGAAACGCTATATGATCGTGGTGGACCACACCGGCGTGCAGGAGGAGGTCTTCCAGGCCATCGCCCAGGCTGCCGCTCCCCACTTTGGCAAGCTGCCGGTGGACATGATCCCCTACGGCACCAGCTTTGCCGAGGCGGCCACCGAGGACGCCATGCCCTTCTACGTCCGGGCGGAATAAAAAAACCGCCCCGAAGGGCGGCGGACACGGTTACAGGGCGCTGAGCTCCCGAATGGTGTCCTGAATGGTCTTTTGGGGCAGATAGACGGCCGCCATTTCACTCAGCTGGGCCAGAGTCAGGGATCCGGCCGCCTTGGCCATGGGGTGCTTAAGGTAGGGGCCGAATCGGCGCTGAAGCACCGCCTTGGCTTTGGGGTCGGCCATCAGCTGGGCCAGTGTGATTTGATTGCGTTTCAGATCCATATATGTTCACCTCTCCCCTATCGTATGCGCCGGCAAGAAATATGTGCTCCCTTTGAGAACAAGGAGGTCTGATATGGGACGGCAGAAAAAATTAAACTTTCTGGTCTCCGCCCACCGCACCCTGCGGAAAAAGAGTGTGGTGGCCGCGGTGTACATCGTGCTGCGGCTGCTGGTGCTGGTGGTAATGGTGGCTCAGTTCTTCAACGGCAACTTTGAGAACGTCTTTTTATGCGTGCTCACCCTGATCCTGTTCCTGCTGCCCACCATTTTTGAAAAGAGCCTCCAGATCGACCTGCCAAATGTGTTGGAGATCATCATTCTCCTGTTTATTTTCGCCGCGGAGATCTTGGGGGAGATCCGGGCCTTTTACACCACCTTTGCCTACTGGGACACCATGCTGCACACCCTCAACGGCTTTCTGTGCGCCGCCATCGGCTTCTCCCTGGTGGACATGTGCAACCGCCACAAGCGGGTCTCCCTGTCCCTCTCCCCGGTGTACATGGCCATTGCGGCCTTCTGCTTCTCCATGACCATCGGGGTGCTGTGGGAGTTCTTTGAGTGCGTCATGGACCAGTTCTTCCTGCTGGATATGCAGAAGGACACGGTGGTGAACGTCATCTCCTCGGTGAACCTGGACCCCACCGGGGGCAACACCCCTGTGGCCATCAAGGGCATTACCGACGTGATTGTGGTCTGCGGGGACGAGCAGATCCCCTTGGGCCTGGGCGGCTATCTGGATATCGGCATCCTGGACACCATGAACGACCTGCTGGTCAATTTCATCGGTGCGGTGGTCTTCTCCATTGTGGGCTTCTTCTATGTAAAAAATCGTGGAAAAGGCTGGTTTGCCCGGAACTTTATTCCCCAGGTGCTGTCCGAGGAGGAAAATTCCTCCCCCGAGGAATAACCGGCCCAAACCCGGACACAATAACCTCATCCACTGTGAGGAGGTTTGAATACAATGGATCAGAACAATAATCACATTCACTGCACCGTGGACAACTGTGTCCACCATTCCGCCCAGAACGGCTGCTCTCTCAACCAGATCCGCGTAGGCTGCTGCGAGGGTTCCCCCACCAGCTGCAAGGGCACCGAGTGTGACTCCTTCCAGCTGAAGTAAGCAAAAAGAAACGGCCCGTCCAATCGGACGGGCCATTTTTATGCCATTTTCAGGTGTCAGGACAGATTTAGGCCATAGAAGCCCACCAGGGACAGGGCCATCAGCCCGGCAGTAATAAGCTCCAAAGGCGCGCCCCGAAAGCTTTTGGGGCAGCTGTCCACGTTCAGGTCCCGGCGCAGCCCGGCAAAGCTCATCAGGGCGATGGTGGCGCCCAGGCCGCCAAACAGGCCGAAGAGCAGGGCGGCGGCCAGGTTGTAGCCCCGCTGGGAGATGATGAGAGCCGCGCCCATGGCGGCGCAGTTGGAGGTGATGGAGGACAGGTTGTCGTCCAGACGGCGGGACAGCTCAGGCACGCAGGAGCGCAGGAAGCCGCGCAGCGCCCAAACCACCACCGGCCCAATCAGGGCAAACACCAGGGTCTGGAAGTAGTCCAGCCCGAAGTGATACAGCAGCTGGTCGGCCACCCAGGCCGCCAGGGCGGTGAAGGTCATCACTGCCGTCAGGGCCACGCCGGTGCGGCCGGCGTCCATGGGGTCCTCAAAGGCCCGGGTCCGGGTGCCGATGCCCAGGCAGTTGACCAGAATAAAGTTTTCCGACAGCAGGGCGGCCAGGGCCACCGCAGCCAGATACATCGCGGTCATAACGCCGCCTCCTTTCCCCCTACCGGGAGCACAAAACCGTTACACTTCGCCGTCCACATATTCTGTGACTCCTTCCGTATCCAGATTGGCCACAATGGACAGGGCCTGATTGACACAGTCGGTAATGGCGTCGCAGGTGGCGGTGGCGCCGGAGATGGTGTCCACCGCGTTGCTGCCCGAGGCGCGGATGGTGCCAGACTTGCCCTTGTACTGGTCCAGGTAGTCGCTCTCCAGGGCCTGGGTACCTACGCTGAGGGTCTCGTTGTGGCTGGTGACGGCCACGCCGGTGACCTCGCCGTTGGTGTTGACGCCCACCACCGCGGTCATCAGGCCGCCGAAGCCGTGGGCCTGGACCTCCACACAGTAGCCCACCAGGCCGCTGTTGTTATAGCCGGCGGTAATGCTCAGGGCTCCGGAGGCCCGGTAAGGAGTTTCTGTGCGGATGGTGGCCTGGGGCATTACCTGGGACAGGAGCTCCTGCTGGAGCTGGGTCTCCGTGCGCACGGTGGCAAAGTCTGTGAGCTGGTGTACCCCAAAGACCAGCCCCGCCATCAGGGCCACCGCCACGGCCAGCACGCCGCCATGGCGGACCTTTACCCGCAGCTCGTCCAGGTAGCCCTCCCCGGGCATGGTGCCCTCTCCCGCCCGGGAGAGGAAGCGCAGCTGGGGTTTGACAAACTTGATTTCCGCCAGACTGGCCCGGATGTGGGTGAGCCGCTCCCGGGTGGCGGCAAAGGGGGTCACGCCGAAGCGCCGGGGCATACCGGTGCGGTCCAGCAGCCACACGCAGCAGTTCATGGTGAGAATGGCCCAGCCTACCCCGTCGGGGTAGGAGCCAAAGTAGCGCAGCAGCACGGTGAGCAGGCCGCAGCCCACGCCGAAGAGGATCTGGCCCCGGGGGGTCACCGGGGTGGTGGTGTAGTCGGAGGCCATGAAGATGGCCCCCAGCATCAGCCCGCCGCTAAATAGCTGGGCCAGCATCCAGGCCACACGTCCCCCGTCTCCCTGGGGAAACAGGAAGGTGAGCAGGGCCACGGTGCCCAAAAAGGCCAGGGTAGCCCGGGGCTGGATGACCCGGCGGGCCACTAAGTACAATCCGCCTAAAATCAGCATCATCACCGCCACACTGCCCATGGCCCCGCCGTGCTGGCCCATCAGCAGCTGGCCCACGCTCTGGGGAGGCAGCTGGCCGTTATGGAGGTAGGACATGGGGGTGGCGGAGGTCACCGCATCGGCGGTGGACAGGAGGCCAGGGCGCTGAAAGGCGTCCACCCAGGTGGTCATAAACCCGGGGAAGGTGGTCAGCAGCATCCGCCCAGCCAGGGCGGGGTTCATAAAGTTGCGGCCCAGGCCGCCGTAGAGCTGCTTGACCACTACAATAGCAAACACACCGCCCAGCACCGGCGCCCAGTAGGGGGCGGTGACGGGCAGAGTCATGGCCAGCAGCAGCCCGGTGACACAGGCGGACAGGTCCCGGGTGGAGTCAGGAAGGCCCCGCAGGCGGCGGTAGAGGTACTCAGACCCCACGCAGGAGAGAATGCTTACCACCGTCAGGGCCAGAACCCGGATGCCGAAGAGGTAGACCGCCATGCCCAGGGCGGGCAGCAGGGCCACGATCACATCCAGCATGGAGCTGGAGATGCTGGACACCTGGGCGATCTGGGGGGGCTGGCGGTGCATGACAGGACGGGACTCAGTCATGAGAGGCACCTTCTTTCTTGGCCTGGCGCATCAGATCCATCAGGGGGATGTGGGAGGGGCAGATGTAGGAGCAGCACCCGCAGTCCATACAGTCCTCCAGGTGCAGGTTTTCCAGCAGCTCCTTCTCCCCCATGCGCATGGCCCGGTACACCAGGGAGGGGTTTAAGTCCATAGGGCAGGCGGAGACGCAGTGGCCGCACTTGACGCACACCATCTCCGGCTGGTGGATGTTGTGCTCCTGGGCGGTAAGGCAGAGCAGGGCGTTGGTGTTCTTTACCACCGGGGCGTTCAGGTCCTGCTGAATGAGGCCGTTCATGGGCCCGCCGGTGAGGGTAACGGCCGCCGGCTCCCGCAATCCCCCCGCCGCCTGGAGCAGGCAGCGCAGAGGGGTGCCGATGGGCACCCACAGGTTCCGGGGCCGGGCCACCGCCCCGCCGCTCACGGTCACTGCACGATAGGTGAGGGGCTCACCGGTGAGCAGGGCGTGGCGGATGGCGTACACGGTGGCCACATTAAAGACGGCACAGCCCACGTCCAGGGCGGACTGCCCCGGGGACACCTCCCGGCCGGTAACCGCCCGGATAAGCTGCTTTTCCATCCCCAGGGGGTAGCGGGTCTGGATGGTGACCAGCTGCACCTCCCGCTTTTTCCGGCGCAGGCGGCGCTCCAGAAATTCCACCGCGTTGAGCTTGTCCCCCGCCACCACTAAAATGGCCTTCTCCGCCCGAAGCAGGCGGCTGACCATCTGCACGCCCTGGAGGATCTGGTCGCCCTTCTCCAGCAGCAGGCGGTGGTCGGCGGTGAGGTAGGGTTCGCACTCGGCGGCGTTGACGATGAGCACCTCAGTCTTGCCCACCGCCTCCTTCAGGCGCAGGTGGGTAGGGCTGGCGCCGCCGCCCAGACTGGTGATGCCGGCCTGGCAGATCCGCTCCAGCGCCTCTTCCCGGTTCATCCGGGACCAATCCATGGGCACGGGCAGGTCGGGACAGGGGGTGTCCTTAAAGTCGTTCTGAATGACCACCGCGGGCCACTTGCCGCCCCAGGGGTGGGGCCGGGGCTCGATGGCCTTCACCTTGCCGGACACACTGGCGTGGACATAGACCCCGTCGCCGGTGGGCTTGGCGATGACCTGCCCCACGGTGACCCGGTCCCCCGGCTTCACCACCGCCTCCGCGCCCCCCTGAGAGCACATCACCAGGGGAATGACCACCTCTTTGGGGGGCTCCTCCAGGGGGACGATGGGCTTGCGGCGGGTGCTCTCCTTGTGGGAGGTGGGATGAACTCCGCCTAAAAATCGATTTCTCATAGCTTGCCTCCATAGCCCCACGGGGGGCGAATTGGACGGTTTCTTACTGTGGGAACCACTTCTCCAGAATCTGGGCCACGCCGTCCTCCCGGTTGGAGGGGGCTACCAAATCGGCGCACTGGAGCACCTGGGGGTTGGCGTTGGCCATGGCCACCCCCACCCCGGCCTTCTGGATCATAGTGAGATCGTTGGTGCCGTCGCCGAAGGCGGCGGACTCCAGCAGGTCCAGCCCCAGATGACGGCACAGGGCCTCCAGGGCGTCTCCCTTGGTAGCGCCGGGGGCGTTGAGCTCCAGGTTGGTGGGCAGGGAGATGGACTGGATGAGCTGGGGGAAGTGCTGCGAGAGCAGCTCCATCACCTGGGGCCGCAGCTCCAGGTCGGGGAAAAAGGACTGCATCTTCTGCACCGACTCCCCGCCCGCCGCGATGGCCGCCAGAAAGTCGTCCACCGGGGCGCGGTTGGGGGCCACGATCATCCGGGAGATGGGGTCGGGAATATAGCGCTCCAGATGCTCCAGATAGAACCGGGGCATGATGCCACGGTCATTTTGGTAGCAGTCGATGGTGCAGTCCAGGGGCTCCAGCAGGCGGTAGACCGCCTGGGCGGTGTCCAGGGGGATTTCGGCGCGGTAGAGGACCGTGTCGGTCTCCCGGTCGTACACCTTGGCCCCGTTCATGAGAATAAAGTAGCGCAGGAAGGGCAGTTCCTTCAAAAAGTCCGGCACGCCCCCAAAAAACCGACCGGTGGCGATGACCACCTGAGCGTCGGCCGCGGCGGCACGCTCCAGAGCGGCTCGGCTGCGGGGGGTGAGATGCTTTTCCTCGTCCAGCAGGGTGCCGTCCAGGTCGGCGAGGATCAACTTCGGCGCCATGGCTTAAAACCTCGCGCCGCCGAACTCGGCCAGCTTCAGGCTCTTGTTCCGGTCCTGCACCCACTGGATGGACCACTGGGAGGAGAACAGCAGCAGCTGATTGCCCTTGTAGTCCTCCACCAGCTTGGCGTCGTTGGGGAGCAGCAGGTCCTCCTCCTTGAGGGCGGGGGCGTCCTCGTCTTCCTTGACGATCCAGCGGAGATACTCGTAGGGCAGGCCCTCTTTGTAGAGCTCCACGTTATATTCGCTGCGCAGGCGGTACTCCAGCACGTCAAACTGCAGGGTGCCCACCACGCCCACAATGACCTCCTCCATGCCGGAGTAGGGGGTCTTGAAGATCTGGATGGCGCCCTCCTGGGCGATCTGCTCCACGCCCTTCAAAAACTGCTTGCGCTTCATGGTGTCGATGGAGCGGATGCGCTGGAAGTGCTCGGGGGCGAAGGTGGGAATGGGGTCAAACTGGAACTTTTTGCTGGGGGTACACAGGGTGTCGCCGATGGAGAAGATGCCGGGATCGAATACGCCGATGATATCCCCGGCGTAGGCTTCCTCGATAATCTCCCGCTCGGCGGCCATCAGCTGCTGAGGCCGGGAGAGGCGGATCTTCTTGCCCCCCTGGACGTGGTAGACCTCCTTGTCCGCCTGGAACTTGCCCGAGACGATGCGCATAAAGGCGATGCGGTCCCGGTGGGCCTTGTTCATGTTGGCCTGAATCTTAAAGACAAAGGCGGAGAAGTCGTCGTCAAAGGAGTCAATGATCTCGTCCCCCGCCTTCCGGGGCAGAGGGGCGGTGGTCATGCGGAGAAACTCCTCCAGGAAGGGTTCCACGCCGAAGTTGGTGAGGGCGGAGCCGAAGAACACGGGGGACAGCTTGCCGTGGCGCACACGGTCCAGATCAAAGTCGCAGGAGGCGCCGTCCAGCAGGTCGATCTCATCCACCAGCTGGTCCCGCTTGGCCGCGCCGATCAGGTCGGCCAGGGCGGGGTCGTCGGGCTCAATGACGGTGGCGGTGGCCGCCCGGGCGTTGGTGTTGGAGGTGAAGTGGATCACCTTCCGGTTCTGCCGGTCATACACGCCCTGGAACTCCTTGCCGCAGCCGATGGGCCAGTTCATGGCGTAGGTATCGATGCCCAGCTCCTTTTCAAGCTCCTCGCACAGCTCAAAGGGGTCCCGGGCCTCCCGGTCCATCTTGTTGATGAAGGTGAAGATGGGGATGTCCCGCATGGCGCACACCTTAAAGAGCTTCCGGGTCTGGGCCTCCACGCCCTTGGCGGCGTCGATGACCATGACGGCGCTGTCGGCGGCCATGAGGGTGCGGTAGGTGTCCT
>CABVDR010000022.1 GCA_902497145.1 uncultured Oscillospiraceae bacterium | reverse complement strand
ACCTGGCCATGGAGTACGCCACCAAGCGCTACCGCTCCAACTGCATCAACTGGGGTATGCTGCCATTCATGGTTAAGTCCGCCGATGTGGTGGAAAACGGCGATTGGGTCTTTGTCCCCGGCATCCGCAAGGTGCTGCTGGAGGGCGGCGAGGAAGCCACGGCCTACGCCGTCCACGACGGAAAAGTCACTTCCTTCTCCGTCTCCTTGGACCATCTCACCGGCCCCGAGCGCCAGATTCTGGCCGACGGCTGTCTCATTAATTACTACCGGAGCGAAAATTAACCTCCCATTCCCCTGCACACTCCATTTTAAATTTCAGGCTGCATCTCTCAAGACAATTTGCTTGGGAGATGCGGCCTGATTTATTTACGAAAAGGGGCTGGAATTTTATCCCACAGCGTCCTTTTTTCCTTGTTTAATATCCCATAAAACAGGTGGGTTTTACCAAACATTTTTACCTTCCACACGAAAATGAAAGGGGCGCACTATTTGTATCCAATTTGTAATTGAATCCAGGAGATTCTTCCCGTATAATGCGGCGATGTAAGGCCGTCCGCCCCGCCCCCACTTGGGCACGGGACAGGCGGCTTCCCTATGCTATCACAACATTTTGGAAAGGATGAATGCTTTGAACCAGCTTCGACGACTGACCTCAGGCCTGCTGAGTCTGGCCCTGGTGGGTTCCTCCTGCACCGCTTGGCTGCCCACTGTTGCTGCGGCCAGCCGCCTGGAGAGCTCCGTACTGCAAGCGGAGCAGACAACCGGCTCCATTGCGCTGACCCTCACCTTTGCCCTGCCCCAGCGGGTGGACGAAGTAAAGAGCCGGGACATTCGGCTTGCCCTGACGGGCAGCGGCAAGAATATTACCGTCTCCCTGAAGGACGGCTCCACCACCGGCGATGCCGGGGTGTCTGTCTTTGTGGAGGCGCAAAACACCCAGGGCGCGCCCCTCACCACCGAGCAGCAGATTGGCGCCTATGAGGTGGTCCTCTCCGGCCTGCCCCTGGGGGACTATACGATGACCGTTACCGGCGCGGGTTACACCCCCTGCACCACCGATACCATTTCCCTTCAGGACTATTCCCAGCACGTGCTCATGAGCACGTCCGACGGCACCTTCTCTCTGGGTGACGTGGACGGCGATGGCCATGTTACCCAAGAGGATCGGGAGATCCTTACCGCCCAGCTGGGCAAGACCGGTGCTCTGGACACCTACGATCTCAACGGCGACGGGCTGGTGGATGTCACCGACCTGTCCTATGTCAACAAGATGATGGATGTGGACGGCACCCCCCGGATCCTGTCCACCGCCGCCATTGTCTCCGCTCAGCTGGATGATAAGATCGTGGCCATTGCCGACGGCAGCCTCTCCGATCTGTTCACCAACAGTGACACCTCCGTCACCCTCAAGCCTGCGGAGGACGCCCAGGAGCTGTCCATTCCCATTACCCTGGACAAGCCCACCGAGATGAGTGAGATCTCTATCGCCTCCCCCAGTACCACCGGGGCCATCCAGGCTGGCACCGCCATCGTGGAGACCCAGGACGGCCAGCGGCTGGAGATCCCCTTTGAAGCCGCCGCCCCCGCCGGGACGTACGCCATCACCCGCTCCGCCGGGCAAAGCGTGGTGACCATCAACCTGGGCCAGAAGGTGGCCGTGAAGAAGGTCACCATCCAGGTGACCCAGGTGGCTGGACAGACCACCGACAAGCCGGAGTTTGCCACCGTCACCCAGATCGAGTTCTTGAAGGACATTGTATCCGAGGAGACCAAGGCGGACACCCAGGTGAAGGGCCTGGCCGCCACCGTGGGCGACGGGGAGATTACCCTGGTGTGGGACAGCATGCCCAACATCACCGGCTACACCGTAAAGTATGGTACCAGCAAGGACGCCCTCAACAAGAGCGCGGGGACCAGCACCAACCGTCTGGTTATCTCTGACCTGACTAACAGCACCACCTACTACTTCCAGGTCACCGCCGTGAGCGGCGACTGGAGCGGCACCCCCTCCGCCATTCTCTCCGCCACCCCCCTAGCCTCCACTGTCCCCGGTGCACCCTCCAACCTGACGGTAGAGCAGGCCGACGGGGCCCTGCGGCTGAGCTGGGGCAAGACCAAAGATGCCACCTACTACCAGGTGTTCTACCGGGAGCAGGGCACGGAAACGTTCCAGACCTGGGGCGGCAATACCACCGCCACCAGCGCGGCCATTACCGGTCTGACCAACGGCACCGTCTATGAAGTGGCGGTAAAGGCGGGCAACCAGAAGGGCATGGGTCCCTACTCTGCCATTGCCTCCGGCACCCCGGAGAAGGAGGCCTTTGAGCTGCCCCAGCTGCCCGAGACCAACCGCATTGACAGCGGTGAGCTCGCCTCTGTGGTCATGGAAGACCCCAGCAACGTGAACAAGGGCCTGTGCCCCAACTTCACCGTGAAGGATCTCACCGACAACGACCCCAATACCTATTGGATTGCTGCCAACTACTGGTATAACAGCAACATCACCTACACCTTCCAGAGCACCCACGACATGAACTATCTGCTGCTGGTGCCCTATCTGGATGCGGCCTACAAAAACCGCATTGACAACTACACCGTCACCCTGAAGGGGGAGGGCGGAGAGACCCTGGCCACCTACTACCGCAGCGGGGTCAACATCACCGGCAGCAACTACTACATCATCTCCTTCCCCGAGACCAAGGGGGTCAAGAGCGTCACCCTGTCTCTGGGCGAGAAGACCGGCGGTCCCCGGGTGAGCATCTCGGAGATTGCCTTCTACAACAGCGATACCCTGGCGGACGATATTACCGCCCTCTTTACTGATGGCTCCTTCACCGCCCTCAGAGGCGGCGTGGAGCAGGCCGATATCACCGCTCTGAAGGAGCGTCTGAGTGCCCTGGGCAGCTTCTATCTGGACCTGGCCCGGCTCACCGATGAGCTGAACCTGGCCCAGTCCCTGCTGGACAAGGACAGCGGCGCCCTGGGCGTGGTGAAAAACGACTTCCAGAGCCGCAGCGGCTCCGCCGCAGCCGACCAGGCCGCCGGTCAGACCGCCAGCGACCTGCAGCCCCTGGGCGTCACCGCCCGGGCAGGCGCCACCGTGGCCATCTACGCAGAACTTCCCGACGATGCCACCGTCTACATGGTGCCCACCCAGTTCTACGGCGAGTCCGGCGTGTGGAAGGGCACCCCCGTGGCCCTGAAGAACGGCCGCAACTACATCACCGTAGAGAAGATCGGCAGCCTTACCGATCCCCGGGGCGGCATGCTCTATCTGACCTACGCCGGCAGCCACCCGGAGCAGATCAAGATCCAGGTGCGTGGGGACAGCAATGTGTTCTCCATGCCGGTGCTGGAGCTGTCCGCCTGGTACACCATGGGTGAGTCCGCCCGGAAGGACGCCATCCGCACCTATGTGCAGGAGTTGTCTGCTCTGGTCGAGTCTCTGTCCCAGTCCGGCATCTCCGGTGATGCCTGGAAGACCACCATCCGCAACGCCACCGAGATTTCCACCCCCAGCGTTCTCCTCTCCCTCCCCGCCGACCAGGTCCTCGCCGGGCTCAAGGGCGTGGGCAACGATGAGAACACCATGGTCAATACCATGTACCAGAACATTCTGGCCTGGGAGGAGGAGCTGTTCATCGCCAACAAGGTGCAGGGCATCATCTCCTCTGACACCGCCCTCACCGGCTACCAGTACCCCATGACCACCCGCCAGAACATCCGCTACATGCGCATGTTCGCCGGTGCCTTCATGTACGCTGCCGGCAATCACATCGGCGTGGAGTACGGCTCCACCTCCGCCCTGGTCCAGGGTAAGCCTACCTCTGAGACCGGTGCTGGCCGCGCCAACGGCCTGTTTGGCTGGGGCATTGCCCACGAGATCGGCCACAACATGGACAAGCTGGGCCGGGCCGAGATCACCAACAACATCTACTCCCTGGCCCTCCAGGCCTGGGACGGCAGCTCCATGGCTCTGAACACCCGCCTCACCGAGGACGGCCGCTGGGAGCAGATCTTTGACAAGGTGGCCCAGGCCCGCCCCGGCACCGCCAACAACGTGTTTGTGCAGCTGGGTATGTACTGGCAGCTCCACCTGGCCTATGACGAGGCCGCCCAGCCCCTGGCCTTCTACAACAAGTTCTTCAAGCTGTGGAAGTCCGGCGAGTACAGCGGCTACTCCTACGACGAGCGGGTGGCCCTCATCGCCTCCAAGGCGGCCAACCGCGACCTCACGGAGTTCTTCACCCGCTGGGGCATGACCCTCAGCGACGGCGTGAAGGATATTCTGGACGACTACCCCACCGAGAGCCGTGCCATCTGGTACCTGAACGACGCCTCCCGCACCTATCGTCTCCAGAGCGGCAGCGCCGCCACTGGCTCTGCCTCCGTCTCCGCCTCGGTGAGCCAGTCCAAGGTCACCCTGACCATCAGCCACACCGACAGCGACAAAATCCTGGGCTATGAGATCCGCCGCAACGGCACTCCCATCGCCTTCACCACCCAGACCGCCTATGTGGACGACCTGGGGGCCGCCAACAACCTGGCCTACACCTATACTGTGGTGCCCGTGGACAAGCTGGGCAACCTGGGCAGCGAGGCCGAGAGCAATCAGGTCCGGGTGGCTTACGACAAGACCATCGACGACCAGCTCTACACCCTGGAGCGTTCCGGTGACACCGTCACCATCACCATGAAGAGCGGCGCAGTGAATGTCACCGGCATCAAGCTCACCAGCGAGAGCGCCATGAGCGGCGACTACACCGTCTCCGCCCAGGTATCCGGCAAGACCGAGGCGGTCACCGCCAAGACCGGCACCCTGTCCGGCACCGAGCTGGTAGCTTACTTCACCAAGCCCGGAGCCGATTCTGACGACACCCGCATCTGGACCTACTCCGTCACCTCCCTGACCCTCACCGGCATCCCTGAGGACGCCACCGTTCAGCTGCTGGATTACCCTGGCGACCGTGTGGACTTCTATGAGGGGGCCGCTGTGGGCGTGCTGAAGGACGATTACCGCTACGGCGACCAGGCCGACCAGGTCATCAAGGCCGGCACTCTGGTCATTCTGGGCACCTATCGGGGCGACCCCACCTACAACTATGTGGAGATCGAGGCCCGGTACAACACCACCGCCGAGGCAGACGAGGCTAACGGCGTCACCACCGTGGAACGGGCCATGAACGGCTACGGCCTGCTCTTGGCTGAGATCCCCGCTGACGGCGCGGTCAGCGACACCAGCGACGGCTTCTTTATCTTCGTACCCGACCTGGAGAAGGAACAGGCTCTCAACGCCCAGAGCGGCGTTACCGACGCCTACCCCCTGGAGATCCGGGCCAACTTCTACCGCACCGACGATCCCAACAGCGCCGACAGCAAGCGTCTTACCAGCCAGACTCTGTGGCTCAGCTTCCCTGAGGGCGGCGACAAGGACAACGCCGTGTCTCTGCCCATCATCGACCTGAAAAGCGATCTGAATAATGGAAAGGATGAAGATGTTGCGTAAATTCCCCGCTTTCCTGCTCACCTTCTGCCTGACGGCAGCCGCCCTCACCCCCTGGGCGGCTGCCGCCGGCGGTCCTCGCCTGGAGGTCTCCTCTCAGGCTGCTCCCACCCAGAGCGTGGGGTTTTCCGGCCTGTCTGACCGCTGTCAGAGCCTCCAGGCCACCTTTACTCTCTCCGCCGACACCAGCTATGACTTTACGGCGGACAGCACCCTGACTGCTCTGCCCGGTGTCTACACCACCTGGCAGCAGAGCGGCAGCACCGTCACCGTCTACGTCACTGCCAAGTCCGGCACCCTTACCTCCGGCGGTACCCTTACCCTGGGCACTCTCTCTGCCGACGACGGCACCGCCTTCACCGTGGAGAAGGCCACCGGTCTGAAAGTGCTGGGCTCGGACAACACGGAGACCACCTACACCACCGTGGACACCAGCGGCAGTACCGGCGGCTCCACCTCCGGCGGCGGCTCCAGCACCCCGGTCACCCGCCCCATTACCATCCAGAGCAGCACCGGGGGCAAGGTAACCGTCAGCGCCACCCAGGCCGCTCAGGGCAAGGTGATCACCCTCACCGCATCCCCCAGCTCCGGCTACACCCTAAAGTCTCTGAGCGTCACTGACGCCACCGGCAAGGCGGTCTCCCTGACCAATCTGGGCGGCGGCAAGTACACCTTTGTCATGCCCGCCTCCGCCGTCACGGTCTCCGCCTCCTTTGCCGCTCAGGCTGTGGATCCCGCCTCCCCCTTCGCAGACGTGGCTCCCGGCACCTGGTACTACGACGCGGTGCTGTACGCCTACGAGCACGGCCTCATGTCCGGCACCGGGGAGGGACAGTTCTCCCCCGACCTGGCCACCAGCCGGGGCATGATCGTCACCATTCTCTACCGCCTGGCGGGCAGCTCCGCCGTCTCCGGCAGTTCCGCCTTTCCTGATGTGGCGCAAGGGGACTGGTACGCCAGCGGTGTGGCCTGGGCCAGCGCCAACGGCGTGGTCTCCGGCTACCCCGACGGCACCTTCGGTCCCAACGATCCCATCACCCGGGAGCAGATGACCGCTATTCTCTATCAGTTCGCCCGCACCCAGGGCAAGCTGGACAGCAGCCGGGCCGACCTGTCCGCCTTTGCTGACGCCGACACCATCAGCTCCTGGGCTCAGGAGTCCATGAGCTGGGCGGTGGCCAAGGGCCTGATCGGCGGCGTCTCCGCCGACATGCTGGCCCCCGGCGGCTTTACCACTCGGGCCCAGGCCGCGGTGATCCTCACCGCCTTCTCTAAGGCCCTGGGCTGAGCCCTTTCTGCAACCCAATTACAGTTTCCTCCTTTTCAAAAAGGCGGCCCATCTGGGCCGCCTTTTTCATTTCCAAAGTTTACAAACAGTCCCCACCCGTGATATAATGAAACCACTTTTATAAAAGTCATGAGAGGAGGGTTTCTATGTGCGCCCACAAGCCCCTTTCCACCGTTGAGGTGCGCAAGCAAAACCGCAACCGTGTCTACCGCCGCCTCACCGACTCGTGGGAGCCGGTCACCAAGCAGAAGCTTGCCTTTCTCCTGTCCATGAGCCTGCCCACCCTCTCCCAGAATCTCAACGAGCTGGCGGAGATGGGGCTCATTGACCGCTCCTCCACCACCGACTCCACCGGCGGCCGGCGGCCCCGGCTCATCACCCCCCTGCCCAACGCCCGGTTTGCCCTGGGCGCGGAGCTGACCGGCGGGGACCTGCGCCTGGTGGCGGTGAATCTGCGCCAGGAGCCTCTGGCCTACCAGAAGATCCTGCTGCCCTTTGCCAACACCCCGGAGTACGGCGCCCATCTCTTCGAACTCATCGAGTCCTTTCTGGACAAGAACCACCTGGACCGGGCCAAGCTTCTGGGGGTCAGCCTGGCGCTGCCGGGGATCATCGGGCCGGGTCAGGACGCCATTGAATACGCACCTACCATCGGCATCTACTCCTCCACTCCCTGCCGCTTCACCCAGACCATCTCCTACCCCCTTCTCCTGGACAACGACGCCAACTGCGGCGGCTTTGGGGAGTGGTGGGACCACACGGAGCCCCAGAGCATGGCCTACCTCTCCCTGAGCCAGGGGGTGGGCGGGGCCATCCTGGTGGGGGGCAAGCTGTATGACGGCGTGAGCCACCGGGCCGCGGAGTTCGGCCACCTGTGTCTGCATCCCGGGGGACGCCGTTGTCACTGCGGCCGCCAGGGCTGTCTGGAGGCCTACTGCTCCGCCGCCCGCCTGTCCACCGACTTAAACATCTCCATGGAAACCTTCTTCCACCGGCTCAGCCAGGGGGATACTGTCTGCCAGAGCGTGTGGCAGGACTATCTGGATGACCTGGCCCTGGCTGTTACCACCATCCACACCATTCTGGACTGTCCGGTGCTCATCGGCGGCTCGGTCTCCCAGTACCTGCCCCCCTTCCGCGCCCAGCTGGCCGCCCGGATCCAGGCGCTGGACCCGCTCTCCCCCCAGGCCGACTTCTTCTCCGTCTGCCCCAACTCCAGCCACTCGGTGTGCATCGGCGCCGCCACCCGGCTGCTGGACCGGTTTATCCGGGAAATCTGATTCCCTGCGCCATTCTTCGCCGCAAGGCGCTTTTCTTGGGAGGATTTATGCTGTACATCGGAATTGACCTTGGCACCTCCGCCGTGAAGCTGCTGCTCATGGACGAGGAGGGCTGCATTCAACGTGAGTTTTCCAGAGAGTATCCCCTGGAGTTTCCCCACCCCGGCTGGAGCCAGCAGAACCCGGAGGACTGGAAAGCCGCCGTCCTGGAGGGGATCCCCGCCCTGCTGGAGGGCTTTGACCCGTCCCAGGTGGCTGGCATCGGGGCCGGCGGCCAGATGCACGGGCTGGTGGTACTGGACGAGCACGACCAGGTGATCCGCCCGGCCATTCTGTGGAACGACGGGCGCACCGCCCAGGAGGTGGACTATCTCAACGAGGTGGTGGGCCGGGAGAAGTTGTCCGCCCTCACCGCCAACATTGCCTTTGCCGGCTTCACCGCCCCCAAAATTTTGTGGATGAAGGCCCATGAGCCGGAGAATTTTGCCCGTATCCGCAAAATCATGCTCCCCAAGGACTACATCAACTACATCCTCACCGGAGTCCACTGCACGGACTACTCTGATGCCAGCGGCATGCTGCTGCTGGACGTGGAGCACAAGCGGTGGAGCCGGGAGATGCTGGACATCTGTGGCATCACCGAGGACCAGATGCCCAGGCTCTTTGAGAGCTATGAGGCGGTGGGCACCCTGCGCCCGGAAATTGCCCGGGAGCTGGGCCTGCCGGAGAGCGTAGTGGTCTGCGCCGGGGCAGGGGACAACGCCGCTGCCGCCATCGGCACCGGCACGGTGGGAGAAGGGGCCTGCAACATCTCTCTGGGCACCTCCGGCACCCTGTTTATCTCCAGCGACCACTTCGGGGTAGATCCCCACAACGCCCTGCACGCCTTCGCCCACGCCGACGGCCACTACCATCTGATGGGCTGTATGCTCTCTGCCGCCAGCTGCAACAAGTGGTGGATGGACAACATCCTGGGCTCCCAGGACTACGCCGGGGCGCAGAAGGAGATCACTGATGACAAGCTGGGCCGAAATCACGTTTACTTTCTGCCCTACCTGATGGGGGAGCGCTCTCCCATCAACGACACCAACGCCCGCAGCATCTTTGTGGGCATGACCATGGACACCACCCGCACTGACCTCACCCAGGCAGTGCTGGAGGGGGTGGCCTTTGCCATCCGGGACAGCTTTGAGGTGGCCCGCTCCCTGGGGCTGGACATTCGGCGCAGCATGATCTGCGGCGGGGGCGCCAAGAGCCCCCTGTGGAAGAAGATCATGGCCAATGTGCTCAATATCCAGCTGGACACCCCCGTCTCCGAGCAAGGCCCCGGTATGGGGGGCGCCATGCTGGCCATGGTGGCCTGCGGGGCCTACCCGAATGTACAGGCCGTGTGCGACAAGCTGGTAAAGGTGGCCGAAACCGTTCGACCGGATCCGGAAATTGCGGCCCGTTACGAGCAGCGCTACCATCAGTTTGCCAGCATCTATCCCGCCCTGAAAGCCCTCTTTCCCCAGCTGTAAGGACTCCGTTTGTTCTTTCCTCCGCAGCGTTCTGCGGGATATTTATAAAAAAGAGAGGTCAGATCACTATGCTTACCAACATTCCACAGGTGAACCTGGGCATCATTGCCGTATCCCGGGACTGTTTCCCCATTGCCCTGTCCACCCAGCGCCGCAAAAACATTGTCGCCGCCTACGGCGAAGGGCTCTATGAGTGCCCCATCACCGTGGAGAATGAGGCCGACGCCCTGAAGGCTCTGGACGACGTAAAGGCCAACGGAGTCAACGCCCTGGTGGTCTTTTTGGGTAACTTCGGTCCTGAAACCCCCGAGACCCTGCTGTGCCAGAAGTTTGACGGCCCCACCATGTACGTGGCCGCCGCCGAGGGCGACGGCGACATGATCAACGGCCGGGGCGACGCCTACTGCGGCGTGCTCAACTGCTCCTACAATTTGGGGATGCGCCACCTGAAGGCCTACCTCCCCGAGTACCCCGTGGGCACCGCCCAGGAGTGCGCGGACATGATCCGGGAGTTCGTACCCATCGCTCGGGCCATCATCGGCGTAAAGAATTTGAAAATTATCACCTTCGGCCCCCGTCCCCAGGACTTCTTCGCCTGCAACGCCCCCATCAAGGGCCTGTACGAGCTGGGGGTGGAGATCGAAGAGAACTCTGAGCTGGATCTGCTAGTGGCCTACAAGGCCCACGCCGGGGACAAGCGCATCCCTGAGGTCGTGGCCGATATGAAGGCAGAAATGGCCGACACCTACCCCGACCTGCTGGAGCGGATGGCTCAGTTTGAGCTCACCCTGCTGGACTGGGCGGAGGAGCACAAGGGGGCCCGTCAGTATGTAGCCTTTGCCGACAAGTGCTGGCCCGCCTTCCCGGAGCAGTTTGGCTTTGAGCCCTGCTATGTAAACTCCCGCCTGGCTGCCCGGGGCATCCCCGTGGCCTGCGAGGTGGACATCTACGGCGCTTTGAGCGAGTACATTGGCGCCTGCCTCACCGGGGACGCCGTTACCCTCCTGGACATCAACAACTCCGTGCCCCAGTACATCTACGACGAAGATATCGCCGGCAAGTTTGACTGCAAGCTCACCGACACCTTTATGGGCTTCCACTGCGGCAACACCCCCGGCTGCAAGCTGTGTGGCGGCTGCGCGGTGAAGTATCAGCTCATCCAGCACCGCCTGCTGGAGCCCGCCGGCTCGGAGCCCGACTTTACCCGGGGCACTCTGGAGGGCGACATCGCCCCCGGGGAGATCACCTTCTACCGGCTGCAGTGCGACAGTGAAGGTACGCTCCGCTCCTACATCGCTCAGGGTGAGGTGCTGCCTGTGGCCACCCGCTCCTTCGGCGGCATCGGCATCTTTGCCATCCCGGAGATGGGCCGCTTCTACCGCCATGTGCTCATCCAGAAGCGCTATCCCCACCACGGCGCGGTGGCCTTCGCCCACTGCGGCAAGGCTCTGTTTGAGGTGCTAAAGTACTTCGGCGTCTCCGACATCGCCTACAACCAGCCCAAGAGTCTGCCCTATCCTACCGAGAATCCCTTCCAGTAATGGAACACCCCCAGCGGGGGCGCTGCCCAACAGCGCCCCCGCTTTTTCTAGTTTCTTCCACAAATTTTTTCTCGAAGGAGCGGCAAATTTCTTTTCTTTTTTTCTTGCCTATATTATAATGGCATTAAGTTCTCCGTTAAGCGATGGAGACCGTGTGGAAGAAACTAGTTCCCCAACCGTAGAATGGACAAATCGAGGAGGAGAGCAATATGAAACCCTATGCGTTTGGTGTTGATTTGGGCGGAAAAGCCATTAAGATCGGCCTGTTCCAGACCACAGGCAATTTGGTAGAAAAGTGGACCATCCCCGCCCGGCTGGAGGATCGGGGCAGTCATCTGCTGGGCGACGTGGTAGACGCCATCCGCGCCAAGATGGAAGAGCGCTCCTTAACCTGGGACGCGGTAGAGGGCGTGGGTATGGGGGTACCCGGTCCCGTGGACCAGGACGGCACTGTGCTGCGCTGTGTCAACCTGGGCTGGGATATTCTGAACATTCCCAAGGCGGTGCAGGAGCTGGAGCCCGCCATTGAGAAGCTGAAGGTAGCCAACGACGTCAACGCCGCCACCCTGGGTGAGATGTGGCAGGGCGGCGCCCAGTGGAACAACAGTGCCGTCATGGTCACCTTGGGCGTGGGCATCGGCAGCGGCATCGTGGTGGACAACAAGGTGTTTGTGGGCAGCACCGGCGCCGCCGGAGAGATCGGCCACATGTGTGTCAACCCCAAGGAAACCGAGCGCTGCACCTGCGGCAATTACGGCTGTCTGGAGCAGTACTGCTCCGATACCGGCCTGGTACATACCGCCCAGCAGGTGCTGGAGGAGATGCCCCAAACCGCCAGCGTCCTGCGGGAGGGCGAGATCACTCCCCAGGCTATCTGTGAGGCGGCCAAGAAAGGCGACCCCGCAGCCACCGAGGTGCTGGACCGTTTCGGCCAGCTCATGGGCCAGGCCCTCACCGCCGTAGCCTGCACCGTCAATCCCCAGGTCTTTGTCATCGGAGGTGCGCTGTCCCAGGGCGGCATGGTCATCCTCAAGCCCATTGAAACCTACTTCCGCCGCTACGCCTTCCACGCCTTCCGCAACACCCCCTTTGTCCTGGCAGAACTGGGCGACGACGCAGGCATTTACGGCAGCGTACGGATGCTCTTTGATGAAGTAAAACTGGACGAGGAGGAGCTGGAGCTGGAGGTGTGATACATCTCGGCTCTCTGGAAGTGTTTTCTTTCCACCGGATCGTCTGCCTGGGAGGGAGACAATGAAAAAAATCTCGCTTACGTCTCTGTTCAGCATGGTGCTCAGCTGTGTCATCTGCAGCATCGCGGTCAACTGGGTGGCCCTGCCCAATGGCTTTGTGGTCACCGGCATCACCGGTCTTGCTATGACGGCGGAAAAGTTCACCGGCATCAACTATGCTCTTATTTACTACGGCCTGATGCTCCTCATCCTGATCCTCACCTTTGTATCCCTGGGCTACCGGGAGGTATCCAACATTCTGTTTCTCTCCTTCCTGTATCCCCTGGTACTTTGGGTATTGAACCACTGGACGGTGGAGATCATTTTAAAGGAAAAGCTCATTGCCGTGATGTTCTTCGGTGTCATCTACGGGGTAGGGGCGGGAATTACCTACCGTCTGGGTTACTCCTATGGAGGCACCGACACTCTGGCCAAGATTTTAAAGACCCGGGTGCTCAAGGCCACGGAGCTGAAAAACATCCTCCTTGCTCTGGACGGGTGCATTATGGTCATTATGCTCCTCTCGTTCAGCCTGGATGTGGTGGCCTACGCCGTGGTAGGCCAGATCATCTATGTCAACAGCATGAACTATGTGATCTTCAACATGGGCCCCAAGCTCTACGAGATCCAGATCGTGTGTGAAAACTCCCGGGCCATTGAGTCCTTTATTATCCACGAGATCCACAAGAGCGCCACCCTCACTCAGGTCACCGGCAGCTACTCCGGTCAGACCAAGACCCAGGTGGACTGCGTGTGCAACTCCCGGGAGTATGTGCAGCTGCGGGAGTTTATTCGGGACGAGGGAGAAGATTGCTTTATCAAGGTATTTCCCCTTACCCATGTATTTGGCCACAACAAGGACTTCCATCGGCTCAGCGACGAAAACCTATAAAACGGGCCTGTTGCAAAATAGGTCCATAGGAAAAAACGACAGGACAACCCCAAAAGAGTTGTCCTGTCATTCTTTTTAGCCTCAAACAGGCATGTTGCCCCTAATTCAATCAGAAGCAGAGAACGGGCAAAAGAAATATCAGTATGAGCGACACTTTTCAAGATAACTTTATGACAGCGCGCGTATCACCCAAGGTCTCCTTTGCCACGGTCCGTTTTTACTGGACCTGTTCACAGCCCAGGGCCTTTCACACACAGACATGTGTGCAAGACGTCCTTTTATTTTCCGTAATTGACATACAGTTCAGGTTTACGGTCTTTGTAGGCAGGAAGCTTCTTGCGTACCTCCTCCACACGGTCCAGATTAACATGGGCAACCAGAAGCTGCTTTTCTCCGCCGGCAGAGGCTACGACCACACCCATGGGGTCAACGACCACACTCTCGCCAATGGACTGCGCATTTGCCTGATCGCAAGCCAGCATATACACTGTGTTTTCAATGGCGCGGGCTGTAATCAGCGTGCGGAAATGCAGACTCTTCATCTTGCCGCACACCCAGGCCGTGGGCATAATGATGATATCGGCCCCCTTGGCTCGTTGGTCACGAGCCACCTCAGGGAAGCGCACCTCGTAGCAGACAAACAAGCCAATGCGGCCAAACGGTGTGTCGATAGGCTCAAAGAACTTGTCGCCGGGCTTAATCTTATCGGATTCTTTGCTTCCAAAGGCGTCGTACAAATGGGTCTTGTGGTAGTGGGAAACCATTTCTCCCTCGCTGTTGACTACCACACAGGTGTTATAGTTGCGGTCGTCATTGGGATCATCCACCACTTCATTCATACCAAAGATGATCCACGTCCCATATTCCTTCGCCAACGCCCGCATCCCGGTCACAAAGGGGCCATCCAAGCTCTGTGCCGTACTGTGGCAGATATCAATGGCCGTGCCCAAAGGAAATTGGCTCATAAACAGCTCAGGAAAAATCACCATATCCGGGTTATATTTTTTGGCGTCGGCCATTGCTTTTTTGGCCTCTTCCAGGTTGTGCTCCGGATACCCGTCTGAAGCCATCTGCGCCAGAACAAAAGTGCTTTCACGTTTCATTTCCATATCTATCGCCTTTCTTATTGTCGTTGGTTAGATCATAAAGAAGTTGTCCCCAAGCAGGGAATCCCAATTTGCCAAGCGTGCAGCAATATCGTTGGAGAATTCCTGCTCCAGGCGCCGCGTCAGATAATTGACCACAGCCACCGGCGCTACGAACGAGCTCTGGTAGGAGGTATTTTCCATACAGCAGCGCAAAACTGCGTCATAGTCCCCATCTTCCAAACTTAAATTAAAGCTCTGGTTGGTAATCACCAGCACGCTTGCTCCCTTTCTTTTGGCATGACCAATCATTTGATAGGTTGCTCGGTTATACCGCGGCACCCAAAAAGCCACCAGCAGATCATCCGCATTGATCTCTGCCAATTCCTCTGCGTAATCCAGGCCTTCGTTGTGGATCAGACGCACACCTTTCCGCAGCATGCCCCAGTTGATATAGGCGTAGGTTGCCATGGTACGGGAAATACGCATACCCACCAGGTATATCCTGCGGGAGGTTTTCAGCAGGGTGCAGGCAGTTTCCAATTCCTCCCGGGGCAAGCTCTGAAATGTCAGCTTTAAGTTTTGAATATCTTGCTGAAAGGACTTTTCCAGAATATACTCCGTGCCATTGGTCTCCGACAAAAATGGCAGCAGATCCTCCGGCGTATCCTCTTTGTCGTGGAATCTCAGCCGCGCTTCTTTCTGCATATCCGTGTATCCTTCAAAGCCAAGCTCCCGTGCAAATCGAACCACTGTCGCTGTACTTACGTTAGCCGCTTTTGCTAGTTCATCCGCAGTAAAAAACAACAGCTTATCCATGTTGAACAGCAGGTAATTTGCCACTTTCTTCTGAGACTTGGTCATTTGGTTGACCTGCTTGGCAATTTTGGTAACTAAACTCGACATAGAACTCCCCCTAGTTCTGATTTATTCAGATATTGAGGCGTTCTTATTTTCCTTGCCGACTGCCAGCAGTATCACGGCAGCGAGAATTGAAATCAGTCCACAAAGTATGCGTAACGTGATCGCCTCTTTGTATACTGTAATACCAATGAGAACGCTGGTCAATGGCTCAAAGGTAGAAAACAAAGAAGCTTTTTGCGGGCCAATGTATTTGGCTCCCAGTTGAAAAAACGTCACCGCAATCCCCGAGTTCAGTAATCCAAATAAAAGGATCATCCCCCATCCAAGCGGCGTAATGTCTGTGGTAAAGTTATGGCCCGCAATGGTAAAGATGCCTGTGTATACGGTACCAAACAGATTCAGCCAAAACATAAGCTGGAACGTTGTCAGCTCCTGCAAGCCGCTTTTTGCCAGGTAGACCGCATAAAAGGCGTAGGTAATCCCTGAACAGGAGGCCAGCACAATACCGAACAGGCTCACCCCGCCTCCTGGCGTATACAGCAGCAGAATTCCTGCCGAACATAAAACCACACAGATCACTTTCAGCTTTGAAATTGCTTCCCGGTAGAAGATAACGCACCCAAGAATCACCAACACCGGATACACAAAATGGATGGTGGTCGCCATGCCGGAACCCAGATAATTATAGGAGGAAAACAGCAGGATAGGCGTGATCGCAAAACCGGAGGCACAAACCAGCAGTTTCACCAGTGTTTTTGAGCTTGCCAGAATGGGGCCTCGTTCAAACAGCTTGTGCAGGACAATCCCAAGAACAGCCCCGATCGCCATGCGGTAAAAGGCCAGCAGGATTGCGTTGCCCCCGTTGGCGTACACGATCCGCGCAATCAACGGGTTGCATCCAAAAATAACGGCAGATAGGATGCTGTAACTGGTTCCCCTAAGTTTTAAGTTCATATTCACCGCGCCACTTCCATACACGCTTTGTTTGCCACCAAAGCGCAGGACACTTTGATGGCAAACAAGCGTGACACACGTTTCCAATCAGCAGCCGTACTGCTCCTTCATAAACTCCACAATGCGGTCTACGCACCGCTCCACGATCTTCTCGCCCTTCTCCGCGCTGGCCAGGGTAGCGTCGCCCAGGGTGCCGTTGGGCGTACGCTCCGAGAACTCAGGATAGGTGACAAAATCGGGCCACTTATACAGGGAGGGATCCTGCTCCATGTTGTACAGCTTATCCATCTCCACATACTCCGGATGCAGGTAGAGCATCACGCTGGTGCCGCTCTCACTGGCATGGCCGTGAGCCCGCCAGCCCTGCTTCTCACAGATATCCGTGGAGTTGGGCTGAATGAAGCGCCACCAGTCCACCTGGCTGCACTTGATACCGAATTCTCTCTGCTTCTCCCGCACCAGCTGGGAGATGATGGGCACATTGCCCGCGTGCATATTGATAAACATGAAGTTCTTGAAGCCCCAGTGGACCAGGGAATTCACAATGTCCTCCATCACCTTGTAGTATGTATCGGGCATAATCTTGATGGTTCCGGGGAAGCCGTACAGAGAGGCGGATTCGCCCACCTCAAAGAAGGGGCCGATGATGGCGTTGGTCTTGGCCGCCACCCGCTCACAGATCGCCTTGGAGACGATGGAATCGGAGCCCAGAGGAAGCTGGGGACCGTACACCTCGTAAGCGCCGCCGGGGATAATTACGGTATTGATGCCGCTCTTGACAGCCTCGGCCAATTCAGCAGAGGTCATTTCCTTCATCCATTTGGTGTTTTTCATAACAATTCCATTCTCCTAACTATAATAAGATACTTTTAAACCAGCGCAGAAAAACGTTGGGGTTGTCCATTTGCTGAATACGTGCTTATTCTCCCTTGGCGTGAATGCGGCGTCCAAAGAACAGCCCGCACCCCAACAGAACAATCAAAAGTCCCCAGCTCCAGATGTAGGTAAACAGAGGCTTGCTCATAATAAGGGTGGCAAACACCAGAGTGTACTGCAGCTGATAGGTGTAGCCCAGGGTGGAGGAGGAGGTGATGTTGGTGGCTGCGTTGGTCTTGTAATCGGGGTCCACCACCTTGAGCAGCAGCAGGCCGGTGGCCAACACGCCGCAGCACTGTCCGAACAGGCCAATGCCGGTTTCAAACTGGCCGTTTTTGGGGAGAATCAGCTTGCCGAGCACAAAGCATGCAAAATAAGTCACAATAGAAACCGCCACGCAGACGACCACCAGAGGAACCGCATAGGTGACAAACACGCTCAGGTTGGTGGTGGCCAGGGCAGAGACGATCAGGTACTCCAGCGCGGTGCCGGAAATGCGCACCACGGTAGGACGGTCAATGGTATCGTTGATCTTTTTGCTCTTTTGGGTGCAGATGCAGAATATGGCGCTGAAGATCAGGCAGCAGGCAAACAGAGGCAGATTGGTGAAGAAGGGGTTGATCGCGATGAGAGCTGTACGCAGCAGATAGCCGCCCATCACCATCAGGCCCATCATCATTAACTGGGAGCCCAGGGGATCCAGTGTTGCAGAAGAGGTGACGCAGTTACCCATGGAAGGACGGTTTCCAGGCTCATAATAGCCGGTGAGCATATCCTTAGGCATATCCTCGATCTTCATCTTTACCGAGGTCTTTCCGCTGCGTGCAGCACGATTGATGATAATCATACCCCAAATAACGCCGCACAGAAGGCCAACCGTGGCAAAGGTAGTGCCTAACTCAACACCGCTTTCCATATAGCCGTTTTCCACGAAGGTATTGCCAACCGCAATAGCCATGCTGTGTCCGCCATAATAGCCCATCACAGGCAGCAGGCCAAATCCAAGGGGCAGATTTTGAATAAACAGCCCAAGGATAAAGGTCAGAGTCAAGCCAACCACGATTTGAAGCTGATGGATGGTTCCGCCTAAAAAGTAGGTCTGCATAGCGCCGGCGCCCACCTTATTCAGCTTCAGCCCCAGGAACGAACAGCTAAATACGATGGCGGACAGGACACCGGACCACTCTCCCAGTGTGGTGAAATGCATGTACACCGGAGAAATCTGTCCCAGCACCTGATGTCCGCATAAGATTGCAAGGATACCCGCAATCAACGCCGCAGGTATATAAAACCGTTGGAACAAATATATCTTTCTTCTCAGCCAGGCAGCAACAATCATTAATACGCTAAGTTGTGCGAAGTCAACCAATACGTCTGTTAATGTCATGGCAATTTTTCCTTTCTTTTTCGGTCTCGGGGTAAAATACCCACTGGTTTCTCCCTAAAAAGTACACAGGATTTTTGCGTTATCTCGTTGGCCACGAAATGAAATAATTATTTCATTTCGTAGTTTAAAACGATTTCTCTTTTCCGTCAATCCGATATTGTAACAAATATTTCATAAATATTTTGTGCATTTTCCCAACGTCTCATCCTCACTTATTTTTTGGTCAAAAATGACCAATGTATTGCATTTTTCGTGGCGTATATTACAATTATTTTGTTATATTTACTAAATTAATCTGCTTATATCCCGCCACAGAGCTACAATAGCGGTTCCGTCCTCTCCCACTCTTTCCCCTTTGTTCTTGTAAAATTATCCAAAGCGAAATTGTCACAACAATTTCATCATAATCCGAATTAAACGGAGCTTCCACAGTCTTCGGCAAAGTGAAAGTTCTCTGACTATCCAAACAAAAAAGCAAGACGAGAGACCGCCATAGCACTACGGCGGCTTCTCGTCTTGTTTACTTTCTGACTCTGCGGCCCAATGCCGCACATCACAAACTTGAACTATCGAAATCAGTCTCTTGCGGCAAGATTTCCCGTTGCCACAATATCTGCCCCGGTGCCGCAGATATCCTTAATCACCACATCATAGCGCTTGACAGGAGCATGTACCGTAGTCTGCCGGACAACCTGCATACAATCAAAGAGTTTCTCCTTCGGCACAGGGACAGACGAACGGACAGGAAGCAGCTCATGCCCTGGCTGATCTGTCTTTACCGTTGTGGTGAGAATACGAACGGGATGAGCAAACTCCTGCCGTCCGTAGGTCTCGCCCCGCTTGCAGGTAAACCCGGTAATGGAGGTAACCTGATCTCCCTCCCCTTCTACGGTGATATGGCAGCCCATGGGACAGACAGTACAGATAATTTCCTTGGTCATTTCCTTACGCCTCCTTCTGGATCTCTACAACCACATCCTCACTCAGGTCTTTCGCCGGGATCTGGATGTGTTCCATTTCTCCCGGGTTCACGCGCAGCGCTTTCCGGGAGGCGAGTTCCCGATCCCCGGAGCGGGCAACAATTCTGACCTGCTTGTCCGGAACCAGAACACGGAAAAAGAGGGTGACTTTGTCCTCGCTGTGGGTCCCGCTCACAAGATTTTGAGGACAGAGATAGCGCACATTTTCCCCAGGGACAGCGCGGACGGTACGTTCTCCTGCCTCCAGAGCTCCCATGGCGTACTTTGCCGCACAGCGGCCGGCCTGCATACTCTCGGTGGTCACGTTATCCACCAGATCGTTGACATGCACCACATTGCCGCAGGCAAAGACACAGGGAGCAGAGGTCTGCATGTACTGGTTGACACACGGGCCATTGGTCACAGGTGACATTTGGATCTCCGCCTTGCGGGTCAGCTCATTTTCAGGCATCAGTCCCACCGAGAGAAGCAGCGTGTCACACGGGATGAATTCCTCGGTCTCGGCCATGGGCTTTTTCTGCGCATCCACCGCAGCCACATAGACTCCTTCTACCCGCTCATTGCCCACAATCCGGGTCACCGTATGGGAAAGCTTCAGAGGAATGCCGAAGTCGTCCAGGCACTGGACCTTGTTTCTGGTAAGGCCGGCCAGGAAGTCCATGATTTCCACCACAGCCTTCACATGGGCTCCCTCCAGAGACATTCTCCGCGCCATAATCATACCAATATCGCCCGAGCCCAGAATGACGACCTCCCGTCCCACCATCGCGTTCTGACGGTTGATCAGGCGCTGAGCTGCGCCCGCGGTGTAGATTCCTGCGGGTCTGGTACCGGGGATCTGAATGCTGGCCCGGGTCTTCTCCCGGCACCCCATGGCAAGGACAATGCTGCCCGCCTGGACTCTGGTCATACCGTACTGGGAATTGACGCAATAGACAGCCCGCTCTTCCGGCACCACTTCCAGCACCATGGAGTTGAGAAGCACTTCCGCGCCCAAGGCCAGCGCCTCATCGCCAAACCGACCGGCATACTCCGGACCGGTCAACTCCTCCTGAAAATAGGTCAGACCGAAGCCGGGATGGATACATTGCTGAAGGATGCCGCCGATACTCTCGTCCCGCTCAATCAAGAGAACCTTCCCGGCGCCCTCTTTTTTTGCCGCCACAGCGGCGGAAAGTCCGGCGGGTCCGGCACCAATGATTGCCACATCGCACTTTATTTCATACATACTTTTTTCTCCTTCCAAAGGCGATCCGTGTCAGAATCCTAGATTTTCGAATCAGGGTGTGCCGTTACCGCATTTTCCCGATAACCATGTAGGAGCCCTGGTTATTTTTATTTACCGCCTCAATGGGAACGTTCCATTCCCGGGCCAAAATTTCAAGTACCTTGGGACCACAGAAGCCGCCCTGACACCGGCCCATGCCCGCTCTCACACGGCGCTTGACCGCATCCATACTTCTGGCGCCCAACGGACGGTGGATGCAATCCAGGATCTCCCCCTCGGTAATGGTCTCACACCGGCAAATCACAGTGCCGTAGGCGGGATTTTCCGCAATCAGCTGCGCCTGGGCCTGGCGGTCCAGCTCGTGGAAGCGGACCACGCCCTTGCGGGTACGCTTAAAGTTCTGTTTGGGCACCAATTCCAGACCACCGTCTATGATCTGCTGGGTGACGTACTTGCCCATGGCAACCGACAAGGTCAGACCGGTGGAGCGCACGCCGGAGAGGTTGATAAATCCCTTCAGGTCGTCCCAAATATCCACCCGAAGCCCCTCGGGGACCCGGTTGGGGCGCAGGCCGCTGTACTGGGTAATGGTGTCCCGGACATTGACCCCCGGCACCAGCCGCTTCACATCGTCCACGATACTCTGCAGGCCGTCGGCGGTGACGCTCTTATCGGTCTTATTATCCAGATCCTCTGCGGTGGGACCCACCAGCATGTTTCCGTGGATGGTGGGGCACATCAGCTTGCCTTTGGTCACCTTTGTGGGGATGGGAAGCACAATATGGTTGACCTTGCAGCTGGTGTTCTTGTCTAAAATATAGAACTGCCCCCGTCTTGCCACTACCTTGTAATCCGCTTTGCCCACCATGGCCGCGATCTCATCGCAGTACAGCGCGGCGGCGTTGATGACATAGTCGGTCTGAATGGTTTCGCCCGTGGTCTCCACTTCGGTAACACACCCATTTTCCGTGCGGATCCCGGTGACTTTGGTGTTGAGCAGGAAGGTAACCCCATTCTCGTTGGCGTTTTCCGCCAGCGCCTGCACCAGGATAAAGGGATCGATGATGCTTTCTCTGGGAATGTAGAGCCCGCCCTTCACCTCCGGATTCAAGTTGGGCTCCATCTCCAACAACTCTTCCCCGGTCTTGTACTCCACATCATAGACCCGGTTCAGGAATGCCTTCCGTTTGATCTCGGGAAGTTTATCATACTGCTCCTGCGTAATGGCAGGCAGAATGGCTCCGATCCGCCGGAAGGGAACGTCCAAATCCTTGGCAATCTGGTCGTACATTGGGTTGGCCGCCACAACCAGCTGGGACTCCAGCGTGCCGGGCGAGGCATCATAGCCGGTGTGGATGATGGCGCTGTTGGACTTGGAGGCGTCGCCGCCGATGTCCTCATTTTTGTCTACCACAATCACGTCCACCTGGTATTTGGAAAGTTCTCTGGCGATGGCGCACCCAACTGCTCCAGCCCCAATGATTACAACATTTGTTTTTAACATCCCGTTTCCTCCTAAAAATACGACTGCTATGTGATCTGATGGATCAAGGTTGTTATTCCGCCCAATCCTTGGCCCGTTCCACAGCCTTATGCCATTTTCTCATCAGTTCCTGGCGGGTCTCCTCATCCATCTGAGGTTCATATCGCTTTGCCAGCTTCCAGTTGTGCTCCAGCTCGGACAGATCATGGAATTCTCCAATTCCGTAGGCCGCCAAATAGGCGGCGCCCAACGCAGTGGTGTCGGTGATCACAGGCACATCTACGGGAATGCCCAGAATGTCGGCCTGGAACTGCATCAGGAAGCTGTTGACTACGGCGCCGCCGTCCACCCGCATGACCTCAATGGGGATGCCGGAGTCCTTGACCATTACATCCAGATTGTCTTTCACCTGGTAGGCAATGCTCTCCAGGGTGGCCCGCACCAGATGCTCCTTGGTTGTGCCTCCCGTAATGCCTACGATGGTGCCCCGGGCGTACTGATCCCAGTGAGGTGCAGCCAGGCCGGCAAACGCGGGGACAAAGAACGCACCGCCTGTGTCCTCCACCGATTTGGCCAACGCTTCGGTTTCCCCCGCGCTTTCAATGAGATGCAGCTTATCTCTCAGCCACTGCACCGCCGCGCCTGAAATGTAAATTCCGCCATCCAGTGCGAACGTCAGCTTTTTCTCATTTAAACCCCACCCCACCGTGGTCAGCAGGCCGTTTTCCGAATAGACCGGCTGATCTCCGGTATTCATCAGCATAAAACAGCCGGTGCCATAGGTGGTCTTGACCGTGCCGGGCTTAAAGCAGGCCTGGCCGAACAGGGCCGCCTGCTGATCCACCACGGAGCCGGAGATGGGGATCTTTGCGCCAAAGAAGTCCAGAGGATCTGTGTACCCGTACACTTCTGCACTGTTGTGAATCTCAGGGAGAATGCTTTTGGGAATATCAAGGGCCTCCAGGATCTCATCGTCCCACTCCCCGGTATGAATGTTCAGCAGCATCGTTCTGGAGGCAGTAGAATAATCGGTAATGAACACCTGGCCGTGGGTGAGTTTCCAGATCATCCAGGTATCCAGTGTGCCGGCAATCACATGGCCGTTGGCGATCTTCTCCTTCACGCCGTCCACATGGTCAATGATCCATTTGATTTTTGTGGCGCTGAAATAGGCGTCCACCACAAGGCCGGTTTTCTCCCGAATCATGTCCTTGTATTTTTCCGCAATCTGATCGGCTTCCCGGGCCGTTCTGCGGTCCTGCCATACAATGGCATTGTATACCGGTACGCCGGTATAGCGGTCCCAGAGCATCACGGTTTCTCCCTGGTTGTCCAGGCCCATGCAGGTCAGGTCCGATACCTGGATGCCCGCCTCCTGGGCCGCCATGCCGATGGTCTCCAGAATGCTGGACCAGATCTCCATGGGGTCGTGCTCTACCCAGCCTGGCTGGGGGAAGTACTGTGTGTGCTCCTTATATCCCCGGGCGATCTGATCCCAGTGCTCGTCAAAAATGATCGCCGTCGTTCCGGTCGTGCCTTGATCCAAGCCCAGATAATACTTTTTCATCTTATGTTCCCTCCTGCACATCGCTACTGGTTTCCGGTTCGGTCATATTTCTGCATACAAACAAAGCAAGGATAATCGCAATGACTCCGGCAGTCAGCTTGCCCACAACCACAGGAGTAATCATGTCGGGCTGAACGCCGGCGGTAAAGCCCAGGTGGTCGCCCAGCGCCGCGGTGGCCGGCACCAGCCAGGCGGTGTTCACAATGATGCCTTTTTTCTTCATGTCCTTCATCATTGTGTACACCGGGACCGAGTTGGCCAGGGTAAACACCAGGCCCGCCGCACTGGTTTTGTCCAGGCCGATTTTTTGTCCCACCGCATTCAAGGGCTTGTCCAAAATTTTGGTCAGAATGGTCAGCACAGGGAAGGTTCCCAGCAGCACAATGCCAATCCCGGCGATTGCATTCATGCCTTCCATAATATCAGCCATACCGGGGATGAGAACCACACCTGTGATGTGTTCAAACGCAGCAGCGGCCAGGCCAATGTAGATCACGATCGTAATAAACTGGCCAAATACCATACAGCCCTTTATCATCGCGTTGGGAATCAGCTTCAGCCCCACCGCCAGCAGCACAGCCAGGATCAGGACCGGAACGGTGTTGCGGATGACCATCATGGCATCAAACCCAGCAATCAGCCCGCCTACAATGCTTCCTACCGGGATGGTGATCAAGCCCAGCAGCAGGCCCTGCGAAAAATAGGACCGATCATCTTTTTCAATCAAGCCCAGTCCCACAGGGATGGAAAACACCAACGTACATCCCAGCATGGATGCCACAATATTTCCGGCCAGCAGCCCCGCCTGCTGATCTTTTGCCAATTCCATAGCCAAAGGGTATCCGCCCATATCGTTGGCCAGAATCGCACCAAACATAGCCGGGTCCGCCCCCATAGCCTCAAATACGGGAATAATAATCGGGCCCAGAAGATTAGAAATAACAGGGGCCAGACATACAATACCCACCATGCCCAGAGCTAACGGCCCCATAGCATGGAAGCCTTCATCAAATTTTTCGCCCAAGCCCAAACGGTTGCCAAAGATCTTATCTGCCGCACCAATAAGTAGTCCTACTGCCATTACCCACAAAATGATTTGATCAAATGTCATCTTCTTTCTCCTTCCATTTCGTTGATAGTTCATCATGCAGTTACTCAGTTACTTCGGCGGCGCTTCCCAGCCCTCCTCCCTCCGCCCACAGATTGTAATAGTCCACAATTTATGTTGCGTTTTGTTGTAGTTTATTGTAGTTATGTTTTAATATAAAATCAACTCCACAAATTATCCGATAATAAAGCCTATTTTTTATGCAATTCGCCCGTAATTTTGTTGTATTTTATAAACTACAACAAAATCCACATATTGTATTACAAAGTCACACCCCTATATTTTCGGAAGGAAATATCTGCCTCTGGGGTGGAAAGTTGCACACAGAACTGATAAAATAAAATACATCAGAAACCAACCGATTGGAGAAGGAGTGAATGAAGCTATGCTCCAAACACGCAGAGAGGAAATCCTTCGCTTGCTGGAACAGGAACACACTGTCAAGGTCAGCGATTTAATGCAGCGCTTCTCCGTCTCGATTGAAACGATCCGAAGAGATTTAGAACACTTAGAAAAAGAGGGACTCCTGACCCGCGTATACGGCGGAGCCATTTTAAATAAAAAGAAGGCCTCAGAGCCGCTGTATCAAGAGCGGGAAATTAAAAATTACCAACTAAAAGTGGCCATTGCGCAGCGGGCGGTGGATCTGATCGAAGACGGAGATGTCATCGGCATTGACATCGGCACCACAACTAAGGAATTTGCCAAGGCCCTTGTGGGCAAGAAAAAGGCGATCGTCATTACCAATTCCATGCAGATTGCAGAAATTCTCAGCGTGGACGATAATATCCGGGTATTCATGCTGGGAGGAGAGGTGCGTCAGGGAGAGCTGTCCGTCTCTGGTTTTATGGCAGAGAGCCTGATACAGCACTTCAATTTGGACAAGTATATCCTGGGAATTGGCGGTTTGACTCTGGAAAACGGAATCACAGATTATCACATTGAAGAAACCAACCTTCGGCGTGTAATACTTGGTCAGTCTCATACCATCATTGGATTAACCGATTACAGCAAATTTGGGGTAGTGGCTATGAACTGCGTTTGCCCCGTGGAAAAGCTGGATATATTAGTCACCGATACCCGCGCCGACAGAACGATGGTGTCCAAGCTGCACTCAGCCGGTCTGGATGTCATTCAGGTAGACGTTCATGTAGACGGGGAAGCGAACGCGTAAAACCTGCTATCAGTCATATCTACAGGGCTGAAGTCGGTAATCACCGAAGAATACACCTAAAAAAGTTTGAAGCAGCACAAGGAAGGGACTGCCTGTTTATAGACATTCCCCCTTGTGCTGCTCCCATTTTCTCTGAAACACAGCTTCTTTTATACCGTTTCTGAATCCTACCTCTTCTTTTCCCTATAAGCTATAAAAAATAGGAGCGTTGCAGGTTCTATTCTGCAACGCTCCCTTTTTTGTATAAAATTAGCTCTTGCCCAGCGCCTTCTGGCTGCCGGTGTGGTAGATGGGCTTCCACTCCACCTTCCGGACCAGAGCGGCCAGGGAGATGGGAATGTAAGTAAACATAAAGATGGGGAAGGTAAATACGTACAGGATCTTCTTGTAGCTGGGAATGTGAATCTGCTTCCACTCACTGAGCACGGTCATGATACCAAAGAGCAGCAGGCCCAGGTAGAAGCTGACCACGGTGGAGCAGGCAAAGCTGCCGGCCACGTCCAGAATCTTGTTGGTGATGTACACCGGCTGGCCCCAGCAGGCCAGGCAGACCACCAAGTTGAAGGCCAGGGTAACCAGGGTGAGCAGCATACCAGGGGCCACGGTCATGAACATGTCGTAGCAGGACCAGCTCTGACGGGTGGGCTTGCGCAGGAAGCCCCGGGTCAGGGCGGCGCTGTAATTGGCATTGACCTGATAGAAGCCCTTGGACCAGCGCAGGCGCTGATCCCAGCTCTGGCGGAAGGTGGTGGGCTGCTCGTCATAGATGACCGCCTTGTCGCAGTAGCCGATGCGGCGGCCCTGAAGGGCACAGTTGACGGAGAACTCAATGTCCTCGGTAAGCAGATGGAAGGGCCAGCCGCCGTTGGCGCGGATCACATCGGCATTGATCAAAAAGCCGGTGCCGGAGACGTGGCAGTTGGTGCCCAGCAGCATGCGAGGGAAGTTCAGGAAACGGGCCTCCCGCAAGAACCAGATGGCGTAGCCGGAGGAGATCCAGTTGTCGCCGAAGTTGCGGGAGTTGCGGTAACAGGTGATGGCGCCGTAGTCTCCGCTGTCGAAGACCTTATTCATCTCGGCGGTAAAGTTGGGATCCACCAGATTGTCCGCGTCAAAGATCATGTAGCCGTCGTACTTATCCCGGCCCTCGTGGTGCAGGGTACGGAACAGGAAGTCCAGGGCATAGCCCTTGCCCTTCTTGTTCTGGTTAAAGCGCTCATAGACGATGGCACCGGCCTGACGGGACACCTCGGCGGTGTTGTCGGTGCAGTTGTCAGCCACCACATAGATGTCCAGGCAATCCTTGGGATAACGCTGCTCTTTTAATGAATGGATCAATTCTCCTATAACGCCGGCCTCGTTCCGGGCAGAAATCACAGCCGCATAGCGATGGATCTTGGCATCCTGAGATGTGGTCCAGTGCTTGCGGCGGATCAGGCCGATTACCAGGTAGACCAGCTGATAAAAATAGGCCACCGTGAACAGAACCGCCAGGAAGAGGTTGAAGGCCTCTACCAGTTGAATCATATTCATGTCAATCACCTTTAATGTCGTTGTCGTTTTTTATCTTTATGGACCTGCTTAGGGATTCGGTCTGATACATCATATCACGCTTTTTAAATATTACAAGATTGTTTCATGAGTCTTAATGAAAAGTTAAGAGTTCGTTCATAATTTCTCAAGGGTCAGGCAACATTTCAGCCTCTTTTCCCTCATTTTCGCTCTCTTAACTTGTGCATTCCTAACAAATCTTAAGATTTTCTGATTCTGCCTCCATTTTAACTCATGAAATACTTTCTTAACATTTCACATTTTCCACACCGGATTTTCACGTGACCCACACCTTCTGGTTCACACATCGAAGCGGATGGGGACGTGTGTTGCAAAGGTTTAACTGCATTTTACACAAATCCCGTAGAAGGGACATGGGGGGTCTGCTACAATATAGTCAGCTTCCCTTCCGAGGAAGGAGGAATCAAGATGGCAGGTCAGCACCAGAGCATCGGGAATACGAGTTCAAGGCCCCACTGCGCCCGCCCCCTTCTCCCCCCTCGTCCTGCGGCAGATTCCGGGCTGGACACCCGTCCCTGTGTCCAGCCCAGGGTCTGCCGCTGCTTTTTTAACCGGAAGTTGAAAACCAGTTGAGAGGAGTCGTTTTTATGCTGCCCTGTCAAAGTACCTGCCCCAACTATTGCAATGGCTGCCACAAGAGCTGTGAGGCCTGGAGAGAGCTCCAGGAGCGCCAGCGCGTCCAGCGCCAGCAGAAAAAGGCCTATCTGGACTACTATAACGACCTGTGTCTCACCATGGCCCGGCAGTTCCGCGCCCTGAGTCCCTGCCGCCTGGCCCGCTGAATCCTACTACATCAAAATACGCCCCGGCTCGCCAAACGCAACGGCGGGCCGGGGCGCTCTTTGTTAAATGGGCAGCAGCGCGCAGGCAATGCGGAAGTAGACCACCAGGGAGATGGCATCCACAATGGTGGTGATGAGGGGGGCAGCCATGATGGCCGGGTCGGCGCGGCACAGCTTGGCCGCCATGGGCAGCACGCCGCCTACCGTCTTGGCCAGCATGACGGTGACAAACAGGGCCAGGGCCACCGTGAGGGCCACCATGTAGTTGCCGGGGTAGGTAATGATCAGGCGGACAAAGTTTACCGCGCTGAGCACGACGCCCACCAGCATACTCACCCGCAGCTCTTTCCAGAAGACTTTGGCAAAATCCTTGAGCTGGATCTCGCCCACCGCCATACCGCGGATCACCAGGGTGCTGCTCTGGCTGCCGGCGTTTCCGCCGGTGTCGGTGAGCATAGGGATAAAGGTGACCAGCAGGGGCATGGCGGCAAAAGCGGCCTCGTACTGGCCCAGAATGCCGCCGGTGATCATACCCGAGATCATCAGCACCAGCAGCCACATAATGCGGTGCTTGGCTAGGGACAGCACGCTGGTCTTGAGGTAGGGCTTTTCCGAGGGGGCCATAGCGGCCATCTTCTCAAAGTCCTCGGTAGCCTCCTCCTCCATGACATCCATCACGTCGTCCACCGTGACAATGCCCACCAGGCGGCCCTCCTTGTCCACTACGGGCAAGGAGATGAAGTCGTACTTCATCATCCGCTCCACCGCCTTCTCCTGGTCTTCGGTGGTCTCGGCGGTGATGACATCGGTCTCCATCAGGTCGGCAATGAGCTGCTCGTCCTGGGCCAGGAGCAGCTCCTTGATGGTGAGCACCCCCTCCAGACGGCGGCCCGCGTCGGTGACGTAGCAGGTGTATACGCTCTCCGAGTTGTCCCCGGTACGGCGGATGTGGGCAATGGCCTGAGAGACCGTCATGGACTGCTTCAGGTCGGTAAACTCGGCGGTCATGATGCTGCCCACCGAGTTATCGGGGTAGTTTAAAAACTGATTGATGAGCTTGCGGGTGTCGGGGCGGGCAGCCTTCAGCACCCGCTTGACCACGTTGGCGGGCAGCTCCTCCAGCATGTCCACCGCGTCGTCCACATAGAGCTCCTCCACAATGGCGGAGACCTCCTGGTCGGTGGCCGACTGGATAATCACCTGCTGGGTGTCCGCCTCCAAATTGGAGAACACCTCCGCCGCCATCTCCTTGGGCAGGGTGCGGAACACCACCAGGATCTTATCCTGGGGCAGCTCCTCCAGGAACTCGGCGATGTCCACCTCGTTCTCCTCCAGCAGGGCGGCGCGCAGGGCGTGCAGGTTACGGCGCTCCAGCAGCTCCAGCAGCGCCTGAATGTCCATCATCTTCTTCTCCATAGGTTATTCCTCCTGTTCTTGGTTTGATACAGCGAGGAAGTGACCAAAGGGCAAACAAAACCGCGGGAATCGGAAGAAGGAACCCTTCCACCGTTCTCGCGGTGATATTCCAATATGGAGCCGCTCAGGCGGCACAAAGCAGACCACCCCTAAGGGTGTGGCCGCATCACGGGGAAAGCCAGGCAGTCTGGACAGTCCCGGTCCATATAGGGATATCACACTTCCTTTTGGTACTTCGTCCGCATAAGTCCACCTGGATTTCCTCCTTTTTCCTATCATTTAGCTGGGATTTTCCCGCTGGGACTAGGATAGCACACTTTTTTCCAGGAGGCAAGTTAAAATTTGTAAAGGCTTTGCCCCCCGTTGGGCTAAAAAAGCCCGCCGTTTCGGGGGGCGTGGTGGGCCCCACTTGCCGAAACGGCGGGCATGGATTCCTTTTATTCGTGATAGGTATAGACCGGAGGTGCCGGGGGAAGGAGAGATTTCCGGGCGTCGTAGAACCCGGCCCGGGACAACCCCTGGTAGGGCTTGAGCCACAGCTCCACCGGCGCACACACCAAGGTCGCTACCACAGAACCCACTGTGGTCCCGGCAGCCAGGGTAAGGATGGTCTCCATATTGCCGCCCCCCTGAAACGCGCTGATTAACGTAGGCATCAGGAAGAGCCCCTGAATCACAGCAGCCAGCGCCCACTCCAGCAGGTACCAGCCCAGGAAGGACAGATCCAGCTTGAAGAGCTCCATTTTCCAACCCCGCATCATTCTTACACTCTCCACCACTGCATCAGAGGCGTTCCAGCTGTCCGCATGGTCCATGAGCAGGTAGGGGGCCAGGGCATAGCGCAGACGAATGATGTAGATATAGGGGACCAGCAGCAGACTGTACAGCTCCACCAGCAGAATCATCATCTCCAGGCTGTTCGCCCCGGAAATAAGCACCGTAGCAGGGATCAAGGGCACCAGGCACCAGGCAAACAGCCGCAGGAAAATCCAGATTTCCATCAGCAGCACCCGGCCTGCCATGCCAAAGCCATCAATGAGAGTCCCATAGTCCGCCCGTTCCCGCCGCCAGGCCCGCAGGCACCAGATCTTGTAGCCAAAGCTCATGACCAGACTGTACATGGTCAGCAGCAGGGTAAAGAACAGGGGGAAAAACTGAATGGTCTGGGTGTTGCTCAGGGTAGCGGTGGTAAATCCCGCCAGGTCGGCCACCATGTTGATGCCGGTGGTCAGGGCCCAGAACAGCAGGGCGATGAGCCAGGCGGGGGGTACGTTTTGTCGCATGACCTGTCTGGCCCGCTCCTTCAGGGCCTTGCGGTGGATCTCCATGGGCATAGCTTGTGTCTCCGTTCTATGATTCTGATTTCCCTCAGTTCTCCCAGTTCTCCATCACCTGGCGCAGCTGGTCAGCCAGCTTTGCCAAGTCCTTGTTGGGCCGGCCCCGGCTGCGGCTGATGAGAGCCTCCAGCTGCTTGGACACGTCCACCAAACGGACAAAGGCGGGGGAACCCTGGGCCGCGCCGCCGGACACCCGCTTGGGCTCCAGCACCACGCCCTTGGCCAGCATCACGTTCTCCGCCAGGTCGTAGACCTCCTGGTAGAGAGGTGCATGGGCGGGGATGCCCCGGTCGTTGAGGGTTTTGGCAAACAGGTCGGTGACCGGGCTGTCGCCGTGGACCACAAAGACCTGCTTGGGGGTGGGAGCAAAGCGGCCGATCCAGTCCAGCAGATGGGTCCGGTCGGCGTGGGAGCTGAGCCCCTTAAAGTTGACAATGCGGGCGTTGACGGCGATCTCCTCGCCGAAGAGCTTCACCGATTTGGCACCCTCCAGCAGCCGCCGGCCCAAAGAGCCCTCCGCCTGATAGCCCACGAAAACTACCGCGCACTCACTGCGCCACAGGTTGTGCTTCAGGTGGTGGCGGATGCGGCCCGCGTCGCACATGCCGGAGGCGGAAATAATCACCTTGGACCGGGGGTCCATATTCAGGGCCTTGGACTCGTCGGTGGACTGCACCAGGGTAAGGCCTGGGAAGGTGAACAGGTTTTCGCCCCCCTGGAGGACCGCGATGGCCTCCTCGTCCAGGTAGCCCCGCAGGTCCCCGGCATAGATCTTGGTGGCCTCGGCAGCCAGGGGGCTGTCCACACACACCTGGAAATCGGGGTGGGTCTTTACCAGCCCCTCATTTTTAATCTCCCGCAGGAAATACAAAAGCTCCTGGGTGCGCCCCACCGCAAAGGAGGGGATGACCACGTTGCCGCCCTGGGCAAAGGTGTCGTCGATGAGCTGGGCCAGAGCTTGGGTGTAGCTCTCTGGCACCTCGTGGTCCCGGTCACCGTAGGTGGACTCCATGACCACATAGTCCGCCTCTTCCAAAAATTCCGGGTCCCGAATAATGGGCTGGTCCACATTGCCCAGGTCGCCGGAGAACACCAGCTTGCGCTTTACGTCCCCTTCCTGGGCCCAAATCTCCACAATGGAGGAGCCCAGCAGATGGCCAGCATCCCGGAAGCGGATCTTAACCCCTTCGCACAGGTCCAGCATCTGGCCATACTCCACGGTGTAGAGCTGTTCCAGGGCGGCCTCCGCGTCGGCCACAGTGTACAGCGGTTCCACCTCCGGCCGGCCGGCACGCTTGCCCTTCTGGTTCTGCCACTGGGCATCGCTCTCCTGGATGAAGGCGGAGTCCCGCAGCATAATGGACAGCAGTTCCCCGGTGAGCCGGGTGGTAAAGATCTGACCCTGGAATCCCTCTTTTACCAGCAGGGGGATTCGGCCGGAGTGGTCAATGTGGGCGTGGGTAACAATCACATAGTCGATGTAGCTGGGGGAAAAGTCCAGCGCGTTGTCGTCGTGCTCGTCCCGGCCCTGCTGCAGACCGCAGTCGATGAGGATCTTTTTGCCCCCCACCTCCAGACAGTGACAGCTTCCTGTGACCGCGTGAGCCGCGCCGAAGAATGACAGCTTCATAACCGTGCCTCCTGTGTTCACATGATGACTATATTGTACATCGAAGCCCAGGATAATTCCACAGTTATTTATGAACTTTGACCCCTTACAGAACCTGGAAGTGCCGCAGGGCCTTGACGATTCCATCCTCGTCCACCGAGTCGGTGGCCCAGTCGGACTGGCGCTTCACCTCATCGCTGGCGGTCCCCATGGCCACGCCGATGCCGGCACGGATCAGCATGCTCAGGTCGTTCTCCCCGTCGCCGAAGGCCATGCTCTCCTCCACCGGGATGCCGAAGTAGTCCAGAATGGCCTCCATGCCCTTGTCCTTTCCGCCGGTGGGCGGGATCACATCCAGAAAGTTGGGGTGCCAGCGGGTAGTCTTCAAATCGGGGGCCCGGTCCAGAAGCAGGTGCTCGTGCTCCCGATCCAGGAAGGTAACCGCCTGGTAGATCTCCCGACCCAGGGCATAGGAGGCGGGACGCACCGGCGGCATGGGCACGTTCAGGTCCTTCATAAACATTCTGGTCAGGTCGTTGATGCAGTTGAGGTAGATGTCCTCCCCCTCCAGGAAAATGCAGGAGAAGGCCCCGTCCGACACCGCACCCACCAGCTGCTCCACCGCCTGGGGCGGCATGGGATTTTTCCGCAGTACCTTGTCCCCGGCAAAACAGTACTGGCCGCTGAGGGTGACGTAACCGTCAAAGGGGAACCAATCCTTCACCTGGCCCAGCATAGCCTGGTGCCGCCCGGTGGAAAGGAACAGCTTGACGCCCCGCTCCCGCAGAGTGTGCAGGGCCTGCATGGTGGAGTCGGGAATGGTGTGGGTCTTGAAGCTGACTAAGGTGCCGTCAACATCGAAGAAAATAGCTTTTATCATAGTGCTCTCCTTAAAAAAGGCTTCCCCAAAGGGGGAAGCCAGTGGTTTTTTCTTCTCTGGGGACAGGGTGTTCCTTTCTGAGCGATCAGAAAGGAACCAAAGAATCGCCGGGGGACGGCTCCAGAGGCGAAACGAAGTTTCGCACAAAGTTCTTTGCCAAGCTTTCTTTCAAGAAAGCTTGGCAGGTTCCATTTTTTCCACCAGCGCCCACTCCACCCGTCGCTCGCACAGCTCCTCCACCCGGATGCGCAGGCCCATGGCCTCTACCACCGGGCGGCTGCCATCCTCGGGGATGACGGGCAGCAGAGCAAACACCAGGCCGCCCACCGTGTCGCAGTCCAGCTTCTCCAGCTCCTCCTCGTCCAGCTCCACGCCCATGGCCTGGGCCAGCTCCTCCAGATCGGCAGAGCCGGACACCTTCCACTGCTTTTCGCTGAGCTGGATAATCTCCTGCTCCTCCTGGGGGTCAAACTCGTCGTAGATCTTGCCCACCAGCTCCTCCAGCAGGTCCTCCAGAGTGAGCAGACCGCCGGTGCCACCGTACTCGTCCACCACCAGGGCCATGTGGATCTTCCGGCTCTGCATATCCCGGAACAGCACATCGGCCCGCACCGACTCCGGGACAAAATAGGCCGGGCGAAGCAGCTTCTCCAGGGGCAGAGGCTGGGGCTTACTCTTGTTGATTAAATAGTCGCGGGTAGACAAAATGCCCACGATGTCGTCAATATCTTCCTTATAAACAGGGAACCGGGACAGACCGGAGGACTGGATGACATCCAGAATCGTCTCATCATCATCGTCCAGGGCCAGGGTGACCATGTCGGTGCGGTGGAGCATCACGTCTTCCGCGGTCATGCTGTTGAACTCAAAGATGTTGGCGATGAGCTCCTTCTCATTTTGCTCGATGGCGCCGGACTCCTCGCCCTCCTCCACCATCGCCATGATCTCATCGGTGAGTTCCTCGCTCTTCCCCCGGCGCAGCAGCGTCAGTACCGGGCGGTAAAGCAGCAAAATCACGTTGACAGCCAGACTGATCCCAAACAATATGGGCCATAAATGGTCCCCAGACACGAAAATTCCCCCTTGTTTCTACCAAACAATTTCCTATGAATGGCACCAGCATACCACAAATCTCACCGCTTCGCAAGGGGAAGCGGCGCTCTGTCGGGTTAAGGTCTGGTAAACCTTTGGGAAGAAACAGGAGAAATCCCGGGTTTTTTAAGACATTTTCTTTCCGGTATGTTACAATGGTTTCGATCAAAACGCCCCGGGCAAAAGAGGACTTGCCCGGGACGCGGAAGGAGAGAGAACGCCTTGAAGGTGGATATGGATCGGGTGTCCCGCCACGCGCGGGAGGGGATCACGTTTTTGAAGTGGGCCCTGTACGCCTGCGGCATCGGTCTGCTGGTGGGAGCGGTGGGGGCCGCCTTCCACTTTGGCATCGACTGGGCCACAGCTCTGCGGGGCGCCCACCCCTGGATCATCTGGCTGCTCCCCGTGGGGGGCGTGGCCATCGTACTCATGTACCGGGTGTGCCACATGGAGAAGGACCAGGGCACCAACCTGGTGCTGGTGGCGGTACGGGAGGCGGAGCCGCTGAAGCTGCGCACCGCTCCCCTTATCTTTCTCTCCACCATCCTCACCCATTTGGTGGGCGGCTCCGCGGGCCGGGAGGGGGCCGCCCTGCAATTAGGCGGTTCTCTGGGGGCCTGGGTGGGCCGGGGCATTGGCTTGGATGACAAGGACCGCCGTGTCATGGTGATGTGCGGCATGGCCGCCGCCTTCTCCGCCCTGTTCGGCACCCCCCTTACTGCCGCCGTCTTTGCCATGGAGGTGGTGAGCGTAGGAGTCATGTACTACGCCGCCCTGGTCCCCTGCGCCGTGTCCGCCTCGGTGGCCTTTTTGCTGGCTCAGGCTCTGGGCCTTCATCAGGAAAGTCCCATCTACACCATCGGGACAACTATGGCCCTCACCCCCCTGTCCATGCTCCAGGCGGCAGCGCTGGGCCTGCTGTGTGCCCTGGTGTCCATCCTCTTCTGCAAGGCCATGCACACCGCCCCCAAGCTCTACGCCAAGGTGCTGCCCAACCCCCTGGCCCGGGCGGCGGCAGGGGGTGCTCTGGTGCTGGTGCTCACCCTGCTGGTGGGCAACCAAAACTACAACGGGGCCGGGGACTCCGTCCTGCGCGCCATGCTGGCCGGGGAAACCATCCCGGAGGCCTTCCTGCTGAAAATCTTGTTCACTGCCCTCACCCTGGGGGCCGGCTTTCGGGGCGGCGAGATCGTCCCTGTCCTCTTTACTGGAGCCGCCTTCGGCACCACGGTGGGGCCCCTGCTGGGAATCCCTCACGGCTTTGGCGGAGCCATGGCCATGGCGGCGGTGTTCTGCGGAGCCACCAACTGCCCCATGACCGCCTTGCTCCTCTCCCTGGAGCTGTTTGGCGCGCCCGGCCTGCCTCTTTATGCTTTGTGCTGCGGCGTGTCCTACATGCTGTCCGGTTACTACGGATTGTATAGCGAGCAGAAGATTGTCTACTCCAAGTTCAAAACCGAGTGGATTGACAAGAAGGCCCAGTGACCCAACCCCCTGGGGCAGTAAGGACAGCAGGTTTTCGCCTTACCGGACAACAAGATATTGTGCCGCATTTTTTGTCGAATTCAATATATTGACGACCCTCTCCAGAAGTGATATAGTGAAGTCACGCGAATTACGGCCCGGCGCCCTGCCGGGCCGTTGCAGTCTGAGTGATAAGGGAGAGAGTGAGTCATGTACCAAGTGACAAAGCGTGACGGTACTGCCGCCACCTTCGAGATCGGCAAGATCAGCGCCGCCATTACCAAGGCCTTCCAGGCTCTGGACAAGCAGTTCCACCCCAGCGTCATCGACCTGCTGGCCCTGCGGGTCACCGCTGACTTTGAGCCCAAGGTCCGGGACGGCCGCATCGCCGTGGAGGACATTCAGGACAGCGTGGAGAAGGTTCTCTCCGAGGCTGGCTACGCCGATGTGGCCAAGGCCTACATTCTCTACCGCAAGCAGCGGGAGAAAGTCCGCAACGTCAATTCCGCCCTGCTTAACTACAAGGACCTGGTGGACGACTACCTCCAGATCAACGACTGGCGGGTGAAGGAGAACTCCACCGTCACCTACTCGGTAGGCGGCCTGATTCTCTCCAACTCCGGCGCCATTACCGCCAACTACTGGCTGTCCGAAATCTACGATCAGGAGATTGCCAACGCCCACCGCAACGCCGAGATCCACCTCCATGACCTCAGCATGCTCACCGGCTACTGCGCCGGCTGGAGCCTGAAGCAGCTCATTCAGGAGGGACTGGGCGGCATCCCCGGCAAAATCACCTCCGCCCCCGCCAAGCATCTGTCCACCCTCTGCAACCAGATGGTCAACTTCTTGGGCATCATGCAGAACGAGTGGGCGGGCGCTCAGGCCTTCTCCTCCTTCGACACCTACCTGGCCCCCTTTGTAAAGGTGGACAATCTGACCCAGAAGGAGGTCAAGCAGTGCATCCAGTGCTTCGTCTACGGCGTGAACACTCCCAGCCGCTGGGGCACCCAGGCGCCCTTCTCCAACATTACCCTGGACTGGACTGTGCCCAAGGACCTGGAGAACCTGCCCGCCATCGTGGGCGGCAAGGAGATGGACTTCACCTACGGGGACTGCAAGAAGGAAATGGACATGGTGAACAAGGCCTTTATCGAGATCATGATTGAGGGCGACGCCAATGGCCGGGGCTTCCAGTACCCCATCCCCACCTACTCCATCACCCGGGACTTCGACTGGAGCGAGACCGAGAACAACAAGCTCCTCTTTGAGATGACCGCCAAGTACGGCACCCCCTACTTCTCCAACTACATCAACTCCGACATGGAGCCCTCCGACGTGCGCTCCATGT
>CABVDR010000021.1 GCA_902497145.1 uncultured Oscillospiraceae bacterium | reverse complement strand
GGCTGCGGCGGCCGTGAGATCGGCTATATGTATGGTCAGTATCGCCGCATCGTGGGCGCTGCCGAGTTCGGCGCTCTGTCCGGCAAGGCTGTTTCCACCGGCGGTTCCATCCTGCGTCCCGAGGCTACCGGCTACGGCGCCGTGTACTATCTGGTCGAGGCTCTGGCTCACGACGGCGAGAGCATCGAGGGTAAGCGCATCGCCATGTCCGGCTACGGCAACGTGGGCTGGGGCATCATGAAGAAGGCCGCTGAGCTGGGCGCCAAGGTCACCTACTTTGCCGGCCCCGACGGCTACATCCACGATCCCGATGGCGTGTGCACCGAGGAGAAGCTGAACTACATCCTGGAGATGCGCGCCAAGGATCCCATGCACTGCAAGCCCTATGCTGAGAAGTTCGACTGCGAGTTCGTGCCCGGTGAGAAGTGCTGGGGCGTCAAGGACGTGGACATCTACATGCCCGCTGCCACCCAGAACGACGTCAACCTGGAGTGGGCCAAGAAGATCGCTGAGTCCGGCGTGAAGTACTACATCGAGGTTGCTAACATGCCCACCACCAACGAGGCTCTGGAGTTCCTGAAGGAGCAGAAGCACATGGTCGTGGCTCCCTCCAAGGCTGTCAACGCCGGCGGCGTGTCCGTGTCCGAGCTGGAGATGGCTCAGAACGCCGAGCGTCTGTACTGGACTGCTGAGGAAGTCGATGCCAAGCTGAAGGGCATCATGAAGAACATCTATCACTCCTCTGTTGAGGTTGCTGAGCGCTATGGCCTGGGCTATGACCTGGTTGCCGGCGCCAACATCGTGGGCTTCCAGAAGGTTGCCGATGCCATGATGGCTCAGGGCATCTTCTAATCCGGATCCCTACATAGCAATTATCCGCTCGTGCCCGGCCTCTCCCATTTTGGGAGGGGCCGGGTTTTTCTGCAAAAGGGTGCAAAAGGTGATAAAATCTCAAAATAATGTACAAGTAGCAGCAAGAAATGTTGATTTTATAGATAAGAATCGTCGTTTTTGCTCTTTCGTTCCTTCCAAATCCTGATAAAATAAGAAGAGTAATCTGAGACGGCCCCGGTCGTCTGAGTAAGGAGTGTAAGAAAAATGGCGATTCTCAATAAGGCGAAGGCCGCCAAGGCGGAGACCGCCCCCAAGACCGAGGCCGTGAAGGCTGAGGCCCCCAAGGCTGAGAAGGCTCCCGCCAAGAAGCCTGCTGCCCGCAAGGCTCCCGCCGCCAAGAAGGCTGCTGCCCCCGCTGCTCCCGTTGTCACCCTGACCGTACAGTACATGGGCAAGGAGATGACCCAGCAGGCCATGGTGGAGGCTGTCAAGGCCCAGGTGCAGGGCGAGATCAAGACCCTGGATCTGTATGCCAAGCCTGAGGAGGCCGCTGTCTACTATGTGGTCAACGGCAGCATCACCGGCATGGTGGAGTTCTAAGCAAGTGTCCATAAAAAAACACCGTGGAGTGATCCACGGTGTTTTTTTATGCGCCGGACGCAAGAGCCTGCGTCCGGCGCTTTGTTTTACACGTCCAGCTGCTTGGCAACGTCGGCCAGGTAGTTGGTCTCCAGGGACTCGATCTTGCCTGCGTCAAAGGCAGCGGCCACCTTGGGGTCGATGGGCAGCTTAGCCAGCAGGGGCAGGCCCAGCTTGGAGGCCTCCTGCTCCAGGTTGCTCTCGCCGAAGATGGTGTGCTTGGCGCCGCAGTCGGGGCACTGGAAGTAGCTGTAATTCTCGATGAGACCCAGCAGAGGAATGGACATCATCTGGGCCATGTGTACCGCCTTGGTGACGATCATGGACACCAGGTCCTGGGGAGAGGTGACCACGATCACCCCGTCCACGGGCAGGGACTGGAACACAGTCAGGGGCACGTCGCCGGTTCCCGGAGGCATGTCCACGAACATATAGTCCACGTCGCCCCAGACCACGTCGCTCCAGAACTGGGTGACCACGCCGGCGATGACAGGACCGCGCCAGATGACGGGGTCGGTCTCGTTGGCGGTGAGCAGGTTCAGGGACATGACCTTGATGCCGCCGGGGGTGACGGCAGGGAAGAGAGCGGTGTCGTCGCCGGTGGCCCGCTCATGGATCCCGAAGGCGGTGGGGATGGAGGGGCCGGTGATGTCGGCGTCCAGAATGGCCACCTTGTGGCCCCGCTGGGCCATGGCCACGGCCAGGGAGGCGGTGACGGTGCTCTTTCCGACGCCGCCCTTGCCGCTGACGACCGCGATCACCCGCTTAATGCTGGAGCGGGAGTTGGCAGGGGCCCGCAGGTCCCGGGAGCCGCAGTCGGCGCTGCAGGAAGAACAGTCGTGCGTACATTCAGACATTTTCTTGTGTCTCCTTTCTGCCCCGCATACAGGGAGGGGCAAACACATCATATTTCAAAACCGCCGGGCGGTTGTGAACGGGGAAAACTCAGGAAACCAGGGTGTTCTCCTGGGTGATCTCGCCCTGCTCCCCCTGGACGGAGAAGTAGGCGGTGACGATCTGGGCGGCAATCTTGCCCAGCTCGGAGCCGCTGCCGCCGTGCTCTACTGCGATGGCCACGGCGATCTGAGGATCGTCGTAGGGGGCAAAGCACACGAAAACAGCGTTGGAATTGGTCTGGGCGCTGACCTGGGCGGAGCCGGTCTTGGCGCCCACCGAGACGGGGACGTCCTTAAAGGCGGAGGACACGGAGCCCTCGGTGGTCAGCTTTAGCATACCCAGCTTGACCGCCTCCAGGTTCTCGTCCTGGATTTCAATTTCACTGAGCACCTTGGGCTCATAGTTGTAGGTGACTTCCGAGAAGTCGTTGGATTTCACCGTCTTGAGCAGGTGGGTGGAGTAGCGAGTGCCCCCGTTGACCAGGGTGGCAATGTAGTTTGCCAGCTGGATGGGGGTGACTTGGGTGCTCTCCTGGCCGATGGCCACGGAGAGAATGTTGCCCTCGTACCAGGTGCCGCCCAGGGACTCGGTAAACTCCGGGCTGGCCACCACGCCTGCTTTTTCCTCCAGCTCGATGCCGGTCTTTTGTCCCAGACCGAACATGGCGGCGTACTGGTCCAGACGCTCGATGCCCAGCAGACGGCCTACTTCATAGAAGTAGTAGTTACAGGAGTTTTTAATGGCGTCGCTTACATTTTGCAGGCCGTGGGTGCCGCCCCCCTGGTTGTAGATCCAACACTTGGGCTGGGGACTGGAGTAGTAGGTATAGACACCCTTATCGTCGATCTGGGTGTCAGGTTCTACAATGCCGGCCTCCAGGGCACCGATGGCAGTGATCATCTTGAAGGTGGAGCCAGGGGGATACAGGCCCTGGAGGGCCCGGTTCAGCAGGGGATTGAGAGGATCTTTCTCCAGGGTTTTGTAATCCTGCCGGAAGGTCTCCAGCGAATAGGTGGGGTAAGAGGCCGAGGCCAGCACATCGCCGGAGTTTACATCCAGCACCACGCAGGCCGCGCCCTCCGTCTCCTTGCTCTGCAGGCCGGCCACACCGCTGGCCAGAATGTCCTCTACCTGCTGCTGCAGGTCAATGTCAATGGTGAGGAATACATTCTGTCCCGGCTGAGGGGCCATACTCTCCCCGGTCTCGGTGTCGGTGAGCCACTGGGAGGAGATAATTTTGCCGTTCTCGTTTCGCTCAATGGCCCGGGTACCGGACGTGCCCTTCAAATAGGACTCAAAGGCGGATTCCGCCCCCGTGATGCCCACATAGTCGTTCATGGTATACCCGCCCTTTTCCTTGTACGTGGGCCAGGTGTCGCTGGTGATGGAACCGGTATAGCCCAGCAGGTGGGCGGCGTATTCCGTGTTGTACTTGCGCACGCTGGTGGTCTCGATCTCCACGCCGGACAGGCTCAGCTCCTTGACCCGAGTGATGAAGTCAATGCTCACATCGGTGGCAAAGGTGTAGGGGGGCCAGCTGTTGATGCGGGCGCGGTAGTAGAGCTCGTAGAGAATGCCGGCAATGGTGCGGGCGTCCGTGGGGTCCATGTCCCCGATGTTCAGAGTGGGGACGGTCTCCCCGCTCTCCTTGGCTTTGCTCTCGTCTACCGTGCCGTTGCCGGCGATGTCAAAGCTCTTGCACATCTTACCCAGCAGCTCCTCCGCCGTGGGCAGGGCCTCGGGTTCGGTTTGGGTTTCCGTCGTTTCCGTATTGCCGCCCATACCGAGGAAGGATTTGATCTTGTCCAGAAGGCCAGGCTTTTTCTCGGCGCTGCTGTCCGAGGTGGCCTGCTCGCTGGGATCTTTGATCCACTTCTGATTGACCGCCAGCTTGCCCAGAGAGGTGAGGTTGTACACCGTTTCCCCCTCCTCATTGGTGGAGGTGGTATAGAAGGGATCTTCCGTGGTGTACTCAAAGGGGGGCTGGGTGGTAATGGGCAAGGTGTCGGTCCAGGTGACTCCCTGCTCTGTGGCAGTCTGGGTGAGGGCAAGAATGGTCTCGCACCGCTCCTGTCCTGTTCCCAGCAGGTTCAGGTCCAGGGTGACGTTGTAGCTGACCTGGTTGGACACCAGCACTTTGCCGTTGCGGTCCAGGATGTTGCCCCGGCTGGCGGAGACCGTCTCGGTCTCCGATACCTTGGCCACAGATTGCTCGGCGTAGTCTGCGCCGTTGGTGTATTGGATGGTGTAGAGGTTGGAGCACAGGAAGGTGAGCAGGATGGCCAGGATCACCACCACGCCCAATACCCGGCGGGAAAATTGCTTGTGATTCATGGAAACCTCCTCTCCAAAGAGGGTTTAAGCCAGTTTGGTGCCGCCGACCCGGCGGAACACCATGCGAAACAGCAAATAGATAAAGGGGGTAAAGCACAGAGAAATGAGAATCTCCGGCACGGCCACCTGGAGCAGAACGTCCAGCGTGTCCATCTGAATAAAGAGGGCCCGGAGGATACGGGCGCCGTCAATCATAGCCAGCACGCCGGCGGAGCAGAGAAGACAGCTGATAAAGGACTGGCTCAGGGCATACTGAGCGATGGAACCGGTGAGCATTCCAGCCAGGGCCATGCCGAAAACCAGAATGCCGGAGCCGCCGGGGTAGGCCAGCTCCCACAGCAGTCCCACCGCCATGCCAAAGCCAGTCCCGGGCACAGAGCCCTCCAGTACCGCCACCGCGACCACCGCCAGAGGCAGCAGCATGGGGATGACGCCGAACAGGGGGATGCGGTTCAAAACATATTCATCCACCAGCCACACCGGCAACAGGGCCAGGGCGTAGAAAAACCATTTGTGTATCTGGTCCCGACGGGTCACAGGGGGGACCTCCTTTCCAACAGTGCGGGGCTTGCGTCACTCCACAATGTCAAAATCCTTGATGATAAAGACCTCCACCAGCTGGTCCAGCTGCACTTCGGGGGTGATGATGGCGTAGCGAGTGAGGCCAGAGGCGTCGGTGAACACGCTGTCCACCTGGCCCACGACCAGGCCGGCGGGGTATACGTCCCCGTTGCCGGAGGTGAGTACCTCGTCGCCAGCCACCAGCTGGGCCTCGTCAGGCAGATAGCTCAGGCGGAGCTGTCCCTGCTGCATAAGGGCCAGGTCGCCCTCCAGCACGCCGGAGGAGTTGGTGCGGGTGATGATGCCGCCCATCTCAGTGCCGGTGTCAATGAGGGTGTTGACGATGGAGTAGTTGGTGCCCACCTTGTTGACCACACCCACCAGCAGGCCGGTCTCGGTGATGACGCAGTCTCCCTGCTCCACACCGGCGTTGCTGCCCTTGCTGAGGGTGAGGGTGGACTGCCAGTTGGAGGTGGAGCGGGCGGTCACCTTGGCTGACTCAAAGACAAAGTCCTCCCGCTTGGCCTGGAGGTTCAGCAGCTCCCGGAGCTGCTTATTTTCCTGGGCAGCGGCCTCGTCGTCCCGAATCTGCTTGCGCAGGTCGGCATTCTCCTGCTCCAGCTGCTGGATCTGTTCCTGGATCTCTCCGTAGTGGAACACATAGGAGGAGACGCCCTCCGCCCAGTTGGCCACGGCGGCAATGCCGCTGCGGACAGGGGAGGTGACGGTATTGACCAAATTGGAAAGAGGGTCGGCGTTGCCCCCCATAAATGCGGAGGTCAGGCCGATGAGGATGCTTAGCAGCAGGGCAATGACCAGCAGCCAAGCCCCGTTGTGGCGAAGAAAATCCTTCACGACGTCTACTCCTTTTCGTTTTGTCCCGTCAGGGCGTCCACCCCGAACTGGGTCAGCATACGGCCCAACCGGCACACCGGCAGGCCCACCACATTAAAATAGTCCCCGGAAATACCTTCCACCAGCAGGGCGCCCCGGCCCTGAATGCCGTAGGAGCCAGCCTTGTCCATGGGCTCGCCGGTGGCGATGTAGGCGTCGATCTCCTGGGCGGTGAGGGGGCGGAAACGCACCGCGGTGGCCTCGTGCTGAGTGAGGACCTGCTCCCCCCGGCACACCGTCACTCCGGTGTACACCGTGTGCTCCCGGCCGGAGAGGGCGGCGAGCATCTCGTGGGCCTGCTGGGTGCTATGGGGCTTGCCCAGCACCCGGCCGTCCACCGCCACCACCGTGTCGGCGGCAATAATCAGATCCTCCGATCCTGCCCCGGCGGACACCTCCAGCGCCTTCTGGCGGGAGAGGGCCTCCACCAGTGCGCCAGGATCCAGGTTGGGGTCGGCGATCTCCTCCCCCTGGGCGGGACGGACGATAAAATCGGTGAAGCCCATCTGCTCCAGCAGCTGCCGCCGCCGGGGAGACTGGGAGGCGAGAATGATGGCCATGGCTGCGCCTCTTTCTTACCGGCCGGTGGAGCCGAAGCCGCCGGTGCCCCGGTCGGTGTCGTCCAGCTCATCCACCAGTTCCACCTGGGCCTGAACCACGGGGGTGATCATCAGCTGGGCGATGCGGTCGGCGGGCTGGATGGTATAATCCGATTCCCCGGAGTTTTGAAGCCCCACCATGATTTCGCCCCTGTAATCACTATCAATGACGCCTACGCAGTTGGCGGGGGCCACGCCGTGCTTGATGCCCAGGCCGCTGCGGGCAAAGACCAGGGCCACATACTGGGCCGAGGGGAGGGCGATGGCGATGCCGGTGGGAATGACGGCCCGGCCGCCGGCTGGGATGGTGACGGGCTCGTCCACGCAGGCGTGCAGGTCCATGGCGGCAGCGCCGGCGCTGGCGTAGAAGGGGGCGGGGATCTCCTTGCCGATCTTGGGGGAGAGGGCTTTCACTTTCAGGTTCATAGGGTACTCCTCATAGTTATATATTCAACTGAAATTACAAAAATAGCGATAAAAGGTCGGTTAGAAGGGAAGCCTTGCAGCACAAAAGGTCCCTATCAAAAAGAGCGTAGAAGGAAAACGAAGTTTTCCGCTAAGCTTTTTTGGTTACTTTTTTCACGAAAAAAGTAACTACTCCACGTCGCGGTAGTAGAGGCCGCGGGTGAAGTCGGAGGGCTTGTAGCGGCCCTGGCCCCGGTAGCGCTCCAGCACCTGGACGCACTGTTCCGGCGTCTCAGTGGTGAACATGAGCCGCACCGCCCACAGGCCCAGCCGCTGGTAGTCGGCGGCCTTGTCGGCCAAAAACAGGGTCTTGCCGTTTAAAATCTCATTCCGGCAGCCCCAGGCCTTGACCACGGGGAACTTCTCCCCCCGGCGGTCGGTGAGCTGATTGCCCCCGGTGCAGCTATGCTGTCCGGTGTGGTTGCGGATGATGCAGTTTTCGGTGATCATGAGAGGCAGCCGCCCGTAGACAATGGCCTCCAGGGGGATGGCCTTGGACAGGTCCCGGATCTGGGGCAGCTTTAATTCAAAGGAGGCGGTGGCCGCCGACACCCCCAGGCGCTTGAGCTCCTTGAGGGTCTGGCTGTTGTACACGCCGATGCCAAAGTCGCTGGTCACCGTGAAGCCCAAATCCAGTGCCCGCTGGACCCCGTCCAGGGTGCCGGCCAAAGCCTGGGTGACGCCCAGGTCTTGGAACACCTTCAGCTCCTGTTCCAGCTTGTCCTTCTCCCGGTCCCAGCAGATGCGGGGCAGCAGGACGGCCACCTCGACCCCGGTCTCCTGACAGGCGCGGATGGCGTCGGGGCAGGCCGCGCCCTCGTCGCTGGGCAGATAGATGCGGGCGGGCTGCTGGGCAAGGAGAGCAGGGGTAATCTGCTGGGCACTGCGCACCGAGAGAGTCATCTGGGGAGCCCCCTTGGGGTTCTCATAGCGCACGCCGGGGTGGAACTCTCCCTTCTCCCGCTGGGGGGGCAGACCCCGCAGGCGGCTGAGCTCCTCCAGGGCCTGGCGGCGCAGAGCGTTAAGGGCGGAGAGGGGCAGGCTGAGTCCCTCGTCCACATAGGCGGTGACCTTCTCACACTCGTAAGGGGTGCCGCCGGTGCGTTTGAGCTGTCCCTCCACCTTCTCGGCGGTAAGGGGAACGTTCACCGCCGCCTCGGGCACCGGACCCTCTACCCGGGCCACGTTGCCCAGCAGGTCCTGGGCAGCCACCTGGGCGGGCTCGCCGGTGCGGATCATGGCAAACATCCGGATGAGCTCCTTGCGGTTCTCGCCGCTCTCGTAGGTGGTGCGGGCCTGGGCGTACAGCTCCCGGGGGGGCTCCCCCTCCTGGCGCACGCCGAACATGTCCTTGCCCTTCCGGTCCAGATAGTAGCCCTGGGTAAAGCCCTGGCGGGAAAAGACAGCCTCCAGCTGCTCCAGTTCCTCGGGGGTAGGGGAGCGGCCCTCCCGGATGGCCCGGGCATAGATACCCGTGACGATAGCCACATACTCCGGGCGCTTCATACGCCCCTCGATTTTGAGGCAGCACACCCCCATCTCCTCCAGCTCCTGGAGGTACTCGGCCAGAGACATGTCCTTAAGGGACAGGGGGTACTCGTTGGCCCGGTTGCCCCAGCCGTACTTGAGGCGGCAGGGCTGGGCGCACAGACCCCGGTTGCCGCTGCGGCCGCCGATGATGGAGGACAGGTAGCACTGTCCGGAGTAGCACATGCACAAAGCACCGTGGGCAAAGGTCTCAATTTCAATGGGGGAGTTCTGGCAGATGTAGCGGATCTGGTCCCGGCTCAGCTCCCGGGAGAGGACGGCACGGGTAAAGCCCAGCTTGGCGCACTCCTTCACCCCGTCCAGACTGTGAACGGTCATCTGAGTGGAGGCATGGAGGGCAAGCTGGGGGGCCACCTGGTGGAGCATCCGGGCCACGCCCAGGTCCTGGACGATGACGGCGTCCACTCCCATTTCATTGATTTCCCCGGCCACCTGGGCGGCGGCGGGGAGCTCCCGGTCGGTGAGCAGGGTGTTCAGGGTGAGATGGACCCTGGTTCCCCGGGTATGGCAATAAGAAACCGCCGCCGCAACTTCCTCCCGGGTGAAGTTCTTCGCGTTGCGGCGGGCGTTAAAGTCGCCGTAGCCCAGATAGACGGCGTTGGCGCCGTTCTGGACCGCAGCGGTCACCGACTCCATGGAGCCGGCGGGCGACAGCAATTCCAGCATGGATAACCCTCTTCCAATATGATGGTAAGCGCCTCCCGCCCTGAGACAGGAGGCGCGGAGTCATTAAGATTTGTGATTGTTCTGCAGCTTGAAGATCTCCCGCTTGGCCTCGGAGAGCTCCATTTTCAGCTTGGCGTTCTCATCCAGACCATCTTTGATCTGGCGGCGCAGGTTCTCGCTGGCCTCCTGCTCCCGGAAGAACTGGTCGGCGATGTTCATGGCAGCCAGAACGGCGGCGTCGGAGCGGCCCAGGGGAGAGCCGTTCATAATCTCACGCACCTGGCTGTCCACCAGGGTCGCGCAGCGGTGTACGTAGTTTTCGTCTTCTTCGGCCACCATGGTGTACTCCTGGCCTGCGATGGAGACGGTGATTTTATTTTTCATCCGGAAGCCCTCCCAATCCGTTCTCTATTTTCACCACATTTCGGTTCCGGAACCGGAAATTACGGCAGAATGGTGGTATTATGGACATTATAGCATAGTTGCACCGGTTTGAAAAATAAATTTACCATGAATTTTTTGTGTCCGGGCGGTTTTTTTGCACGGAACACACAACCAGGAAAAATCCGGGAAAACAGGAAAGGCCCGCCCCCTCCGCAGCCTGAGACAGGCGGGATGGGACGGGCTGTTTTTTCTGTTATGGAGCACTCGCTTCTTCCGGGTCGGCCACGCTGACCTCCAGGGTCTGGCCCTCCTGGAGCAGGGAGGCAAGAAGTCCGGTGATGGCAGTTTCAGCCTGGTCCTTGGCTTGGGTGAGCAGGCCGCCCTGGATGGCCTTGTCCTCCATCACGCCCCGCTGGTCGGCCTGGAAGCCGTTGTAATCCTCGATGGTGATGGGGTTAAAGATGCTGGTGGTTTCGTCAAAGACCTCCAGACTGTCGGGATCCACCTCGTGGGAGAGAATCTGGGGGGCGGGCAGGGAGATAGTCACCTTCTGGTCGGTGACGGTCACCTGGGCCTGGCTCAGATCCACCCCGGCGGTGATGACGCCGTCATAGGCCACGATAAAGCGCTTGGTGGTGAAGGGGAGCTTGATGCCGTAAAATTCGTTGCTGTTTTCAAACTGTCCCATGTTGGTGTAGGAGTAGCGCACGGTGGCCAGCTGGCTGATCTGCTGGAGCTGGTTTTGCACCGTGATGGAGGAGAGCACGGGGGGCTTCTCCTGACGCCCGCCGCTGAAAAAGCCCACGGCAAAGCACAAAATCGCCAGGACCACGCCCAGCACAATCAATTTTCCTTGTTTCAAAAGGGCCAGGGGATGAAATCCCCGCTTGACCTCAGCCATAAGATGTTCCTTTCTTTCTCTTATATGTTCAGCAGGTGGGTGGCAATAAAGAAGTAGATGAGCAGGGACAGGGCGTCCACAATGGTGGTGATGAAGGGGGATGCCATCACCGCCGGGTCAATGCCGATTTTTTCCGCACACATGGGGAGGGTACAGCCCACCACCTTGGCGCAGATGACGGTAAACACCAGGGTGAGACAGACCACCAGAGCCACTACCGGGGTGACCTCGGGGTTGTGCATGAGCCAGCGGTCCACGATCATCATTTTCACAAAATTGGCGCAGGCCAGACATACGCCGCACAGCACCGCCACCCGAATTTCCTTCCATACCACCAGGACCATGTCGGAAAAGTCGATTTCGTCCAGCGATAGAGCACGTATCACAGCCACCGACGACTGGGAGCCAGAATTGCCGCCGGTGCCCGAGAGCATGGGAATGAAGGAGGTGAGCACCACGCAGGCGGCCAAAGCGCTTTCGAAGCTGGTGATGATGATGCCGGTGAAGGTGGCCGAGAGCATCAGCAGCAGCAGCCAGGGGATGCGGGCCTTCCAGGTCTCCACCACGCCGGTCTTTAAATAGGGCTTGTCCGAGGGCAGGATGGCGGCCATCTTTTCAAAGTCCTCGGTGGTCTCCTCCTCGATAACGTCCATGGCATCGTCGAAGGTGATGATGCCCACCAGCCGGTCCTCCCCGTCCACCACAGGCAGAGCGGACAGATCGTATTTGTTTAACAGCTGGGCCACGTCCTCTTTGTCCTCGTGGGTGTTCACCGAAAGTACGTTGGTCTCCATGATGTCCCCAATGCGGGTGTCGTAGGAGGAGAGCAGCATCCGGCGCACCGTGACCACCCCCAGCAGCACCCGGCGCTGGGTGACGTAGCAGGTGTAGACCGTCTCCTTGTCCATGCCGACTTTCCGAATGCGGGCAAAGGACTCCTCCACGGTGGCGTTGGGGTGGAGGTAGACATACTCGGTGGTCATGATGGAGCCGGCGGAGTCTTTGGGGTAGTTGAGCAGCTGATTGATCTGGGTGCGGGTGGAGGCGTCGGTGTTGCGCAGGATACGGCTGACCACATTGGCTGGCATGTCCTCGATGAGGTCCACGGTGTCGTCCATGTACAGCTCGTCCAGCACTTCCCGCAGTTCCTTATCGCTCAGGGCGTTGATGAGCCGCTCCTGGTCGTCGGAGTCCTCCAGCTCGGTAAAGACCTCGGCGGCCACCTCCTTGGGCAGCAGGCGAAAGACCAGAATGGTCTCCTCCGGTCCCAGCTCGTCCAGAAATTCGGCGATGTCCACCTCGTTCATATCGTCCAGCAGCTCCCGCAGGCGGCGGAACTGCTTGGTGCGCACCAGCTCCAGCAGCTGGTCCAGATCGTAATTTTCGTGCATACGGTTTCCCCCTTTGAACGTCCCTCCGGGACGAAAACAGCCACAGGATGGCTCCTGCGGCTGTTACGAATCGTAAGTCAGGGGACAGCGGCGGCTACTTGCCCGTCCGGTCCCACAGAGGCAAATGGGGAGGGTGCGGCCCCGCTCCCTCCGCCGTTCGTGACAGCGCGTGTGCGGTATCCCGGTGACGACTTCGGCTTTTCATGGGGCTTCACAACCTTTCCGCGCCCAAATGTGGGGCCTGAACCAGACCGCGGCGCACAAAATCTGCAGACAAAATTCTACAGGATAGAGTATAGCATAGGGAAAGCGGATGGTTCAAGAAAAATCTATGTTAGATTTCACGGCGGTCCGGCCATAAGGCGTCTTGGCGCAGAGGCCGGGCGAACATCTCCTCCACCGCAGCCTCGTAGGGGGCGGAGCGGTCTGCCTTGCGGATCTTTTTCAGGGGGCGGGTGCTGTCCTCAAAGAGGCGGGAGAGATAGCTCCACAGCTCCTTCATGTGGAATACCGTGCTCCGCTCCCCGGAGAAGAGGGAGAGGTAGGTGCGGTAGAGCTGGTCATGGAAGGCGCGCAGCTCGTCCAACGTGGCGGCGCTTCCGCCCCGGGCCTTCCGGGCCAGAGCCGGGTCGGCCAGCAGGCCCTGCCCGATCATCAGGTGCTCCACCTGGGGGAAGCGCTGGGCGAAAGCCAGGCAGTCTCCGGGGGTGACCAGACCGCCGTTGAAGCACACCGGGCCGTGGTAGGTCTCCAGAGCCTGGGCAAAGGCGTCCAGACGTACCGGCTGGCGGTAGAAGTCCTGGCGCACCCGGGGGTGGATGATGAGCAGGGAGACGGGGTAGCGGGAAAACAGCTCCAGCAGGGGGCTGAACTCCTCCGCTGTCTCCCAGCCCAGCCGGGTTTTGATAGATAGTTTGACCGGAGTTTTGGAGAAAATACCCTCCAGCAGTTCTTCCAGGGTGTCCCGGCGCTGGAGAAGTCCCGCACCCTTCCCCTTGGCGGTGACGGTGCCGGAGGGACAGCCCAGGTTCAGATTCACCTCATCGTAGCCCATGGCGGCCAGCTCCCCGGCCGCCCAGAGAAAATCCTCCACATTGCGGGTGAGTAGCTGGGGGACAGAGCAGAAGCCAGGATTGTTCTCCGGCAAGATTCCCCGCAGCTCCCGGGGGGTGAATACATGGTCCTGGGTGGGGGAGAGAAAGGGCATGTAGTAGGCGTCCACCCCGCCGAACACCTGGTGGTGGGCCCGGCGAAACTCCGCCCCGGTGACCCCCTCCATGGGGGCAAAGTAGTATTTTATGTTCACGTGCGCTCCTCCAGCCACTGGTACAGTTCAGTCAGGTCGGGGGCGATGTGGACGCAGGGGTAGGGGGCAAAGGCGGGCGCCTGAGTGGTGCCGTTGAGGACGGCGGCAAAGTCCACCCCCGCCCCCTGGGCGGCCTGGGCGTCCAGAATGGTGTCGCCGCAGTAGAGGAAGTCCTCCGGGGTCACTCCCATCCGGTCCAGAGCCTTTAAAATGCCCTCGGGGTGGGGCTTGTGGTGGGTGACGTCGTAGCTGCCCAGGATGAGCTCCAGGGTGTCATTAAGGCCAAAGCGCTCCATGATGCGCTGGATGGTCTCCCCGGTCTTGGTGCTCACAATGCCCAGGCGCACGCCCCGGCCGTGGAGGCCCCGGAGCAGCTCCGCGGTGCCGGGAAAGAGGGTGGTCTCCTCAATCTGGCGGGGCCGGGCCACCTCTAAAAAGTAAGCCCGGAACTGAGCGCGGTGCTCCTTGTCGCTGTCGCCGGTGAGCAGCTCATAGGCGTCCTCCAGCAGGTAGCCGATGGTGCCCCGCACCGCGTCCCGCTCTGGGATGGGCAGGCCCATGCGGCCAAAGGCGTACTGAAAGCCGCCCACAATGGAGTCGGTGGAGTCGCCCAGGGTATAGTCAAAGTCAAAACAGATGGCAGAATAGCGTTTCATAACAGCTCCTGAAATATGGTTATCGTTCTTTCCGGCCGGACGCGCTGGGCAGGCCCAGCTCGTCCCGGTATTTGGCCACGGTGCGCCGGGAGAGGGTAAAGCCCTCCGCCTCCAGACGCTCACACAGCTTCTGGTCGGAGAGAGGGTGGGTTTTGTCCTCCTGCTCCACCAGCTGGCGCAGCCGGTCCTTCACCTGGTGGACCGAGGTGCCCTCACCTCCCCCCTCCCGGGAGAAGAAGAAGCTCAGGGGGTACACCCCCCGGCTGCACTGTAAGTACTTTTCCCGAATAGCCCGGCTGACGGTGGACTCGTGGATGGAGAGCTCCTGGGCCACGTCGGCCAGCCGCAAGGGGGACAGGTGCCCGCCGGGATGGAAGAAGTTCTCCTGCCGCCGGACAATGACCTGAGCGCAGGAGAGAAGGGTGGAGCGGCGCTGCTCCACGGCCTGAATGGCCCACTGGGCCTGCTTAATTTTGTCGGTGAGGTACTGCTTTACCTCCGGATCAGAGCTCTGCTTCTGGAGGCTGCAGTAGTAGCCGCTCAGATGCAGACCGGGGAGGTAGGAGTCGGGGTAGTGGACGGTCAGCCCTTCCTCGTCCTGGGTGACGATCAGGTCGGGGATCAGGTAGGAGGGGAGCTCCCGGCGGGCAAAGGGGGCGCCAGGGCGGGGGTCCAGCTCCTGGATGAGGCTCTGGGCCTGGAGGACCTCCTTTTGAGAAATACCCAGCTCCTGGGCGATGGCGTGGTACTGCTTGCGGCCCAGCCGCTCCAGGTGGTGGAGGACAATTTCCAGGGCGGGGCCGGTCTCACCCCGACGCTGTAATTGCAGGGCCAGGCACTGGGACAGATCCCGGGCCCCGACCCCGGCGGGGTCCAGGCTCTGGAGCAGAACCAGCCCCTGCTCCAGAGCGCTCAAAGGCAGGCGGGAGGCCTGGGCCAGATCGGTCAGATCGTCCCGCAGATAGCCGTCCTCGTCCAGACAGGCAGCTAAGAACTGAGCCGAGCGCAGCACCAGGGTGGAGGCGTGGCTGCGCTCCAGCTGCCGGGTGAGGTGGAGGGCCAGGGTCTCGTCCAGACCGCCGTCGGTGCCCACCCGGGCCAGGGGATCCAGCTCCTCCCGGTCGGGGGAGAGGTACTGCCGGTTCTGGTGGTCCGCGTCAGCCATGGACTGCATCTGCCGCCACAGCTCCTCGCTCTCGTCGTTCTGGGCGGCGGGCTCGGTGAGTTCAGCGGCCGGGTTGGTCTGGACCAGATCCTCCAGATAGTCGGCAAGCTCCTGGGTACTCATCTGGAGCACCTGCATGGACTGGAGCAGCTGCGGCGTCAATTTTAGGGTTTGTTTCAGCGAAAGCTCCAGGTTCAAGCTTGTCCCTCCTCATTATCATTGCCAAGCCGCCCGCCCCAGGCTGGGGGAAGGCGGCTGTTTCCTATCACAATCCGGTTCATGCAATTTTCCCAGCTTCTCCCTGCGAAAGGGAAGGAAAGCGCATGAAAATGCCAAAACCAGTATAGCATAAATTAGCCGCCGGAGCAATCGGCAGATCCCGGGGGAGAAGAGGGCTTTTTCGTTGCTTTTTCCCATCCAATGGTGTAAAATAGTGAAAACGAATGAAACTACCCAGAAAATACCAGGGTTATGGCGAAGAAAGGAGCACGTGGATATGGACGACAAGGTGAAGGAACTGCTGGACCGAATTCGAAGCACTGCTTCTGACGCGGCTGGCGCCGCTGCCGGGACCGCCCGGGTGGCGGGCAAGCGGGCCGGTCAGATGGTGGACGTGGCCAAGCTGAATGTGCAGCTGTTTGACCTGAGTGGAGAGTATAACGACGTGCTGCGCCAGCTGGGTGAGGTCATGTACCAGACCCACAAGGGGGAGAGCCAGGACGAGGAGAAGATCGCCCAGCTGCTCACCCAGGCCGACGAGCTCTCCGGAAAAATTGCCGAGCTCAAGGAGCGCATTGCCGCCCTGCGCCTGTCCCGCACCTGCCCCAACTGCGGCGCGGTGTGCGGCAAGGACGACCAGTTCTGCCGCCGGTGCGGCGGCAGCCTGTAAGGAGGCTTCCATGTCCTATACCATAGAACATTACCGGGCGAGCGCGGAGTTTCTCCGGGCCCGCCTGGGCAGCTTTGTCCCCAAAGTGGCCATGATTTTGGGTTCCGGCCTGGGCTACCTGGGGGATCAGGTGGAAAACCCCATCGCCGTTGACTACAAGGACATCCCCCACTTCAAGACCTCCACCGCCCCCGGCCACAAGGGGCGGCTGGTGTTCGGCACCCTGGAGGGAAAACCGGTGGCGGTGATGCAGGGCCGGATGCACCACTACGAGGGCTACTCCTATGAGGAGGTTACCTACGCGGTGCGGGTGCTGCGCCTGCTGGGGTGCGACACCCTGGTGGTCACCAACGCCGCCGGCTGCGTGAACACCGACTGGAAGGCTGGGGATCTGATGCTCATTACCGACCAGATCAAGATGTTCTCCGAGTCCCCTCTCCGGGGGGAGAACCTGCCTGAGTTCGGGGTGCGCTTCCCCGACGCCTCCAAGCTGTATACCCCCCGCCTGCGCCAGGTAGCCAGGGACTGCGCCCAAACGCTGGGCCTCACCCTGCGGGAGGGGGTCTATTTCTACTGCTATGGTCCCCAGTACGAGACTCCGGCGGAGATCCGGGCTGCCCGCATCCTGGGGGGCGACGCGGTGGGCATGTCCACCGCCCCCGAGGTCATTGTGGCGGGCCACTGCGGCATGGAGGTGCTGGGCTTTACCCTGCTTTCCAACATGGCCGCCGGCATTCTGGACCAGCCCCTCAGTGAGGAGGAGGTCCTCACTGCCGGGGAGCACGCCCGGGAGGATTTCTCTGCCCTGGTGCGCGCCTGCCTGCGGGAGATGTAACGAGGAAAAGGAGCAACGTATGCTTGGGTTTTGGAACCGCGCTGAGCTGCTCATTACCTATGATATGAAACGGTTTTGTCAGGTGCGGGACGCCATCCAGGCGGCCGGCTTGGACTACCGCTATAAGACCAAGCCTGTGTCCGGTTCCACTCTTGGAACTGCCAGCCGCCTGGAATACCGTCTGTTTGTGCACCGGGACAACCTGGAGTGGGCACAGACTTTACTAAAGGAGCTTCGATGATGTCTGTTTTGTTTGCCCATGTAACGGCTGTGACCATGGATCCCGCCCAGCCGGTGGTGGAGAACGCCTTTGTGGCGGTGGAGGGGACCAAAATTGTCTCCGTGGGGACCGTGCGTCCGGAGGGAACCTTTGACCGGGTGGTGGAGGGCAAAGGCAAGGTGCTCATGCCAGGCCTTGTGAACTGCCACACCCACGTGCCCATGACCCTCATGCGGGGCTACGGCGGCGGCCACGATTTACAGCACTGGCTTAACGACTTTATTTTCCCCGCCGAGGCCAAGCTGGACGACCGCTCCGTGGCCGCCGGAGCGGCCCTGGGCCTGGCCGAGATGATCGCCTCTGGCACCACCTGCATTGCTGATATGTATATGCATACCGGCACCATCGCCCAGCAGATCCTCAAAGCGGGCATCTCCGCCAACCTGTCCTGCGGCGGGGTGTACTTTGGCGCCCCCGAGGACTTTTCCCCCGAGAAGTGCAATGACTGCCGCAACCAGCAGGAGCTGACTGAGCAGTGGCATAATGCCGGAGACGGGCAGATTTTGGTGGACGCCTCTATCCACGCGGAGTACACCTCCAATCCGCCCCTGTGGCAGTGGATGGCCGACTACGCCGCCCAGCACAATTTGGGTATGCAGGTGCATATCTCCGAGACCCAGCTGGAGCACAACACCTGCCTGGAGAAGTACGGCAAGACCCCGGTGGCCCTGCTGGACCAGTACGGCGTGTGGGAGCGGGGCGGCACCGCCGCCCACTGCGTATGGGTCACCGACGAGGACATGGCCCTCATGGCCCAAAAGCACATTACCGCCGTTCACAACCCGGTGTCCAACCTGAAGCTGGGTTCCGGCGTGGCCCGGGTGCCCCAGCTGCTCAAAGCGGGGGTCAACGTGACCCTGGGCACCGACGGGGTGTCCTCTAACAACAACACCGACCTGTTTGAGGAGATCAAGCTGGCCGCCATCCTTCACAAGGGGGTCCAGCGGGACCCCATGGCGGTCACTGCCCACGAGGCTCTTGCCATGGCCACCGTCAACGGGGCCAAGGCCCTGGGCCGGAATACCGGCGTCCTTGCCCCGGGGAAGATGGCTGACCTTATTCTGGTGGACTTCAACGCCCCCAACCTCATGCCATGCCACGATGTGGAGGAGAATCTGGTCTATGCCGCCCGGGGGTCCAACGTGGAGATGAATATGGCCCGGGGACAGGTCATATATGAGAAGGGGGAGTTCTTTACCCTGGATCTGGAGCGCATCCGCTATGAGGTGGAGCACTACGCCCTGCCCAAGATTTTCCCCAACGCCTGAGATTCCCCCGGCGGCCCGCCGCCGGACGCTCTAACAAACAAGGAGGACCTTACGAATGGCCCAACATAGTCACGCACCCCGCCGGGTGGCCCGGTCGACAAAACAGAACACCTTCTTCGGCGGCGCCGCCATCTTGGCGGTGGGCATTATGGTGGTCAAAGTCATCGGCATGTTCTACAAAATCCCGCTGATCAACATCATCGGGGAACAGGGCAGCGCCGACTTCGGCAACGCCTACAACATTTATGCCGTGCTGCTCACCATCTCCACCGCGGGTCTGCCCGTGGCCGTGTCCAAGCTGGTCAGCGAGGCCAACGCCACCGGACGGCAGAACCAGGTGCGCCGGGTGTTCCGGCTGTCTCTGGCCCTGTTTCTCACTCTGGGTGTGCTGTCCTTCCTCATCATGTCCTTTGGTTCGGAACAGCTGGCCGCTCTGATGAACGACGACCAGGCCGCCCCCGGTATCCGGGCTCTGGCCCCGGCCGTCATCTGCGTGGGCTGTCTGTCCGCCTTCCGGGGCTATGCCCAGGGCCACGGGAACATGACTCCCACCGCTGTCTCCCAGATTATCGAGGCCCTGTGCAAGTTGGTGGTGGGCTTAGGGTTGGCTTACTGGCTGGTAAAGGCGGGGGCCGATCAGAGCCATGCCGCCGCCGGCGCCATTACCGGCGTGACGGTGGGTACCATCGTGGCCCTGGCCTACATGCTGCTCAACTATCTTATGGGCCGCAGCCGGGAGGGCCTGGCCAAGGACACCCCTGACTCCAACGCCCAAATCATTAAAAATCTGCTGATGATCGCCGTGCCCATCACCATCAGCTCCTCCATGGTGGGCATCGTCACCGTGATTGACTCCTCTCTGGTCCAGGGTCAGCTCCAGCGGGCTCTGCTGGAAAACCAGGACTGCTGGGCACTGTACCAGGACTTTATGAGCTTTGACAAGTTGGAGAGCGCCCTGAAGGCCTGGCAGGCCACCCTGCCGGAGGGAACGACCATCTCCATGTCCCTGCTCTCTGACCAGCTGGCGGGAGAGGGAACCAAGACCGCCCTGGCCCTCCACGACGCTCTGGAAGAGGCCAGCCGCACTCTCTATGGTAACTACAACGGGGCGCTGAACATCTATAACCTGCCCACCTCCCTCATGGCGGCCATCACCGCCGCCGTGATCCCCGCCGTTTCCGGGACCCTGGCCCGCCGGGACCGGAAGGGGGCCAGCCGGGTGGCTGGTTCTGCCCTGCGTATTTCCGCCCTGCTGGCCTTCCCCATGGGTGTGGGCCTGTACGTGCTGGGCGAGCCCATTATGGCCCTGATTTTCCCCAGCCTCACTGCGGAGCTGGCCGGTCCCCTCCTGTCCACTCTGGGCCTGGCCACCCTGTTTGTGTGTATGATGCTGGTGTGCAACTCCATCCTCCAGGCCTACGGCTTTGTGAATCTGCCGGTGATCATCATGCTGCTCGGCGGCGTCATCAAGATCGTGCTCAACTACAACGTGGTGGTGCTGCCCCAGGTGGGCATCTACGGCGCGCCCCTGGGCAACATTTTCTGCTTTGCCCTGTGTCTCATTTTGGATCTGATTGTCATGTCCCGGGTCATCCCCGGCCGGCCCAAGTATATCCCCCTGTTTGCCAAGCCCGCCGCCGCCGCCGCGGTGATGGGCCTGGGGGCCTGGGCGGTCCACGGCCTGCTGGCCAAGCTGCTCGCCGCAAACAGGATGGGCAACGCCATTTCTACCCTGGTCGCCATTGTGGTGGCGGTGGTGATCTACGCCGTGCTGGTGATTATGCTGCGGGCCATCACCAAGGAGGACCTCTCTCTCATGCCAAAGGGGGAGAAAATTGCACGGATTCTGCATCTTTCTTAACAGATGCGTAAAAAATACCTTGCGAAGGAAGCGAAGTTGTGGTAGATTTTCATTGCATGGACTCCTATGGCATGGAGGATCTGGAGCGGATCGTGGAGCTGCTGCGCGCCCCGGGGGGCTGCCCCTGGGACCGGGAACAGACCCACGAGAGCATCCGGCGCAATATGCTGGAGGAGGCCTATGAGGCCGTTGAGGCCATCGACGAGAAAAACACGGAACACCTGAAGGAGGAGCTTGGGGACGTGCTGCTCCAGGTGGTGTTCCACGCCCAGATGGCAAAGGAAGAGGGGCTGTTCACCTTCCAGGACGTGGTGGACGGAGTGGCCAAGAAGATGGTCTTCCGCCACCCCCACGTGTTTGGAACGGTGCAGGCGGAAAACTGCGACCAGGCCCTGGAGACCTGGGATGCCCAGAAGCGCCAGGAGAAGCACCAGCGCACCGCCGGTGACACCCTGGACGCCGTGGCCCGCTCTCTTCCTGCTCTGATTCGGGCGGAAAAACTCCAGGACAAGGCCCGGAAGGCGGGCTTTGACTGGCCAGACCTGGCTCCCGCTTTGGACAAGCTGGATGAGGAAGTGGGGGAGCTGCGCCGCGCCGCCCAGGGCGACGGAGACCCCCAGGAGGAGCTGGGCGATCTGCTGTTTGCGGCGGTGAAGGCGGGACGCTTTCTCCACGTGGACAGCGAACAGGCGCTGACCCAGGCCTGCGAAAAATTTATCCGGCGCTTCCGCACTGTGGAGGAGCTGGCTCAGGGAGAGAGACTGGACCAGATGGAGCTTGACCAGCTGGAACAGCTTTGGGCCCGTGCCAAGCAGCAGGAACAGCAGGGCTAACGCCCCCATGCAAAGGACAGGCCTTCCCCAAGGCCGCGCAAATTCTTAGGAGGAGACACGCTATGAACAAGACCGAACTCATCAACGCCGTGGCCGATAAGACCCAGCTGTCCAAGAAGGACGCCGAGGCCGCCATCACTGCCACCGTGGAGGCCATTGCCGAAGCGCTGACCCGGGAGGAGAAGGTGCAGCTGGTGGGCTTTGGCTCCTTTGAGGTAAAGACCCGGGCCGCCCGTGTGGGCCGCAATCCCAAGACCGGCACGGAGATTGAGATTCCTCAGACCAAGACCCCGGTCTTCAAGGCCGGCAAGGCCCTGAAGGACGCGGTGGCTGGCTGAGACCACTGCAAACGCCGACCCTGGGGGGCGCCGCGGAAGGCGGCGCCCCTTTTCCTTGGAAACACAAAGAAGAAAGGATTACACCATGCGACTGGACAAATGGCTGAAAGTATCCCGTCTCATCAAGCGGCGCACCGTGGCCAACGAGGCCTGCGACAACCAGCGGGTCACCGCCAACGGCCGGCCGGTAAAGGCCAGCTACGACGTGAAGGCGGGGGACGTGCTGGAGCTGCGCTTCGGCGAGCGGACGGTGAAGGTAGAGGTGCTGCTGGTGGCCGACAACGTGGGCAAGGCCGACGCGTCGGCCATGTACCGGGAGCTGCTGTGAAGCGGCGGCTGTGTTTGCTTCTGGCCGGCCTTCTGGCGGCGGGAGCAGTGCTGACCGGCTGCAGCGGGGAGGATAGTGCCGCCTCGGAGAGCAGCCAGGTCTTTGCCATGGACACCGTCATGCTTCTCACTGTCTACGGCGACCAGGCCCAGGAGGGCATCGACCAGGCCACTCAGACCATTCAGAAGCTGGAGAAGCTGTGGTCGGCCACCGATGAAGACAGCGACATCTGGGCCCTTAACCACAGTCAGGGGGACTGGGTGGACCTGTCCCCGGAGACGGAGCAGGTACTCAGCCGCAGCCTGGAGCTGTGCGCCCTCACCGGCGGCGCCCTGGACCTCACCGCCTACTCCGCGGTCCAGGCCTGGGGATTTCCCACCGGGGAGTACCGGGTACCCGGAGCGGAGGAACTGGCCCAGGCAGCGGCCAGCATCGATTTCACCAAGGTGGAGCTGGATGAGCAGACCGGCCAGGCCCGCCTGCCGGACACCATGTCCCTGGACCTGGGGGCGGTGGCCAAGGGCCGCCTGGGGGAGGTACTCTCCCAGGAGCTGAAGGAGCTGGGGGTGACCTCGGCCCTGCTGGAGCTGGGGGGCAATGTCCAGACCGTGGGCACCAAGCCAGACGGCTCTCTGTGGCGGGTGGGGATCCAGGACCCTGCCTCCCAGGAGGGGGGCTATCTGGGCATCGTGCAGGTGGCCGACCAGGCGGTGGTCACCTCCGGGGACTACCAGCGCTACTTTGAACAGGACGGCCAACGCTACTGCCACATTATGGACCCCGACACCGCCGCCCCCGCCCAGAGCGGGGTGGACTCGGTGACCATTGTGGGCTCCGACGGCACGGTGTGCGACGCCCTGTCCACCGCCCTGTTTGTCATGGGGGAGGAAAAGGGGGCTCAGTTCTGGAAGGACCACCCGGAGCTGAATTTTGAGGCGGTCTTTATCGCCCAGGACGGCACCCTTGCGGTGACCGCCGGCCTGGCGGACAACTTCACCCTGGCCGACGGCTACCAGGACCGGGAAGTGACGGTGATTGAGCGGTGAATAAACAGACCAAGATTCTCACCGGGGTGCTGATCGCCGTGGTGCTCCTGTCAGCGGGGGTGCTGTTGTGGCGCAAGCTGAACCCCAAGCCCGCCCAAATTGCAAAGATTAGCCAGAACGGGCAGCTGCTGGACGAAATAGATCTCTCCCAGGTGAAGGAGCCCTACTCCTTTGTCATCGAGGGGGAGAACGGGGCGCTGAACACCGTCCAGGTGGAGCCGGGGCGCATCTGCATCAGCGAGGCCTCCTGCCCCGACCAGATCTGCATCCATCAGGGCTGGATCAGCGACGGCAGCGAGCCTATCGTCTGCCTGCCCAACCAGGTCATCATCCAGATCACGGGAGGAGGAAGCCAGGTTGACGCAGCCACCGGTTAAAGGGGCACGGCGGGTGACCCGGCTGGCCCTGCTCACCGCCATTGCTCTGACCATTTTTATGGTGGAGGCCCAGATCCCGGTGGCGGTGCCCATTCCGGGGGTGAAGCTGGGCCTTGCCAATATTGTGACGGTGTACACCGTCTTTGCCCTGGGGGCGGGGGACGCCCTGCTGGTGCTCCTGTGCCGGGTATTTCTGGGCGCGGTGTTCTCCGGGCAGATGATGACCCTGCTGTACAGCCTGGGGGGCGGCCTTCTGTGCTGGCTGGCCATGGTGGGGCTCAAGCGGATCCTGACTGCCAAGCAGATCTGGCTGTGCAGCCCCCTGGCCGCCATCTGCCACAATCTGGGCCAGCTGCTGGTGGCCGCCGGGGTGATGAAGACCTGGGCCGTGCTGGCCTACCTGCCCTACCTGGTGATCGCCGGGGCGGGGGCGGGACTGTTTACCGGGCTGTGCGCCCAATTTTTGATGCAGCGCCTGGACCGGCTGGAACTTGGGCGCAAGGAGGAAAATCATGGAGCAAAAAGACATTGACCGCATCAATGAGCTGGCCCGTCTGGCCAAGGAGCGGGAGCTTACCGAAGCGGAAAAAGAGGAGCGGGGCAAGCTGCGCCGGGCCTATATTGACGCGGTGAAGGCCAACCTGGAGGGACAGCTGAACAACACCTGGATCCAGAAGCCGGACGGTACCCGGATTCGGTTAGAAAAGCGCAAAGATTGACGCCCTTTTCTTGACAAGCCCTGCCCTTTCTGCAATAATGGCCCCATACGGCCCTATGTGCAGGGGCCGGGATACATAAGATTTTGATTTTAGGAGGCCGCTATGGCTTACGTAAAAATGGTTACCGATTCTGCCGCCGATATCCCCCGCGCCCTGCGGGAGGAACTGGATATTCAGGTGCTGCCCTTCCCCATTGCCATGGGGGACAAGGAGTACCAGGACGGCTATGATTTTACACCGGAAGAGTTTTACAGCATGCTGCTCAGCGCCCCCCAGATTCCCACTCATGCCCAGCTGACCCCCTTTGTGTTCAGCGAGTGCTATGAGCAGGCCTACGACAACGGCTATACCCATCTCATCTACACCTCCATCAACTCCAAGGGCTCGGCCACCCATCAGAATGCCATCCAGGCCCGGGAGGAGTTCTATGAGGACCACCCCGACGCCAAGGACAAGTTCCAGATCACCATCATCGACTCCCACAACTACACCATGACCTACGGCTGGGCGGTGATTCAGGGTGCCAAGATGGCAGCGGTGGGCACCGATCCCGACAAAGTGGTGGCCTATATTCAGGACTGGCTGGACCATGTGCGGGTGCTCTTTGCCCCTCTGGATCTGCGCTTTGCCAAAAAGTCCGGCCGGGTGTCGGCGGCGGCCGCCTTTGTGGGCGACGCTCTGGGACTCAAGCCCATTATGACCTTTGAAAACGGTGACTCCAAGATTCTGGCCAAGGTACGGGGGGAGAAGAATCTGATCCCCGCCATTATGGACCGCTGCCGCAAGACCCGTCAGGCGGCCAGCCCCTACATGGTCATCAAGGCAGACAACGCACCCATGGCAGACGCTCTGATCCAGGCCTGCCAGGAGGAGTTTGGTGCTGAGCCGAACATGGTCTACCCCATCGGCGGCGTCATCGCCATCAACGCCGGTCCCAATCTCATCGGCGTGATTTACCGGGAACAGTAAGTATTTGCCCCGCGGCCCCGTTCCGGACCCACCGGTACGGGGCCGCTGTGTTCTTTCAGGTTGATCGAAAGAGGTGTAACAGGAGATGAAAGAGCAAAAGCTATCGTGGCAGGCCAGGGGGCGGCTGTGGTTTCGCATTGGCGTGCGGCTGGTATTGCTGATCGTGGGACTGTGGCTGCTGTGGAAGGTGGGGCTGCCCCTGCTGTCCCTGATGGCCCCCTTTGTGGCCGCCCTGATCACCGCTGCCATCCTTCATCCGTTGGTGCGCCGGCTACAGGGAGCCATGGGCGGCTCCCGAAAGCTGTGGTCCCTGCTGGTGTTGGTGCTGCTGTTTGGCCTGGTGGGGGCGGCGCTGGGCGGGTTGTTCTACGCCGCCGGGGCCCAGCTGGTCTCCCTGGTGCAAAGCTGGGATGACCTGCTGAGCAGTGTCGAGGGCATTTCAGACCAGCTGGAGCAGCTGTTTGCCCAGTTCTGGAATTTGGTGCCGCCTGCCCTCAATGAGACGGTGGACTCTGTGTGGGACAGCGTGCTCCAATGGCTCCAGACGACCTTGCCCAAGATGCTGGAAGGGGTCATGAACTACGCCAAGGACAAGGCCCTGAGCCTGCCCTCCCTGGGCCTGGCCCTTATCATCTATGTGATGGCCGCCTACCTGCTCACCGCCGACTACCCCGACCTGCGTACCGCCGCGGCCCAGCGCACCGACCGGCGGCTGCTGGCCTTTCTGGTGCAGGTGCGGGACACCGCCCTGGCTGCCTTCGGCGGCTATCTGAAGGCGGAGTTTCTTCTGTCGGTGGGGGTGTTCTTTATCCTGCTGGGCGGCTTCTTTATCATCCATCAGCCCTACGGCCTGCTGCTGGCTTTGGCTCTGGCAGTGATGGACTTTATCCCCATCATCGGCGCCGGGACCGTGATGGTGCCCTGGGCGGTGATCGACCTGTTTACCGGCAACATCGGCGGCGCCATCCGGCTGATGGTGATCTGGGGCCTCATCGCCCTGTTCCGCCGGGTGGGAGAGCCCAAGTTTGTGGGCGACCAGACGGGACTTTCTCCCATTTTGTCCCTGGTGAGCATCTATGTGGGTATGCGCCTGGGGGGCGTGCTGGGCATGATTTTGGGCCCTACCGTCCTGCTGATTGCCTTGAATCTGGTGAAATTGGGGCTGTTTGACGGTGTTCGGGCGGATGCGGAAGCGGCGGTGGAGGACGTGATCGCCATTTTGCGGGAGCGCCCGGAGAGCGAATAACTGGAGAACATGTCAAAATTTGTTTTGGGAAAATTAAAAAAAGGAATGCTTTTTCTTCATGCTTTCTTCATATTTTTCCGTTATACTTGCCCCTGTCAAACGGAGGAGGTCCTCCAAGAGACCATAGAGGAGTGAAGCAGTATGGATAACAATGAGTTTAACTTTTATAATAATGAAAATGACGGGTATCGCGGAGGATTTGGCGATTATATGGACCCCGTCCCCGCCACTCCCGGCCCGGAGACCCCCAACCAGAAGCCCAGAAAGGGTTTTCCCAAGAAGATTGTCGCGCTGGTACTGGCCTGTGCCATCGTAGGCGGCGGCGCCGGAGTGGGCGGCGCGGCTCTCTATCAGAACATGAACAAGAGCGGCACGGTGGTCTACGAAGGGGAGCGCCCCAAGGTGCAGACCGTGGTCAACAACAATGATGGACAGCCCATGACCGCCGAGCAGCTCTATGCCGCCAACCTGGCCTCCTGCGTGGGCATCACGGTGAATACCACTGTGAACATCTTCGGCCAGACCACCACTTCTGCCGCCAGCGGCTCCGGCTTTGTGCTGACCCAGGACGGTTATATCGTCACCAACTACCATGTCATTGAGGATGCAGCAAACGACTCCTCCGTGACCATTGAGGTCTCCTTTGCTGACGACACCAAGTACACCGCCAAGCTGGTGGGCGGCGAGCAGGACAACGACATCGCCGTGCTGAAGATCGACGCCACCGGATTGCAGCCCGTCACCCTGGGCGACAGCAGTCAGCTGGTAGTAGGCGAGAGCGTCTACGCCATCGGCAACCCCCTGGGCGAGCTGACCTTTACCCTGACCGACGGCTTGGTTTCCGCTCTGGACCGCCTGATCACCACCTCCAGCACCGACGCCAACGGCAACGCCGTCTCCACCACCCTGAACGTGCTGCAGACCAACTGTGCCATCAACCCCGGCAACTCCGGCGGCCCGCTGTTTGACAGCTACGGCAATGTGGTGGGTGTGGTTTCCGCCAAGATGACCGAGTCCTCCTCCGGTGTTTCTGCCGAGGGCCTGGGCTTCGCCATCCCCATCAACGATGTGAAGGATATTATTACCGACCTCATCGAGCACGGCTATGTCACCGGCAAGCCCTACATGGGCGTTCAGGTCTCCTCGGTGCCTGATTATGCTCAGCGCTACGGTATCAGCGCCGGTGCCTATGTGGAGAGCGTAGCCGACGGCTCCTGTGCTCAGAAGGCGGGTCTGCAGCAGGGCGACATCATCACCGCCATCGACGATACCGCCATCGACTCCAGCTCCGCCCTCACCGCTGCTCTGTCCAGCAACTACAAGGCCGGAGATACCGCCACGCTCACTGTCCTGCGGGGCAGTGACAAGCTGACCCTCTCCATTACCTTTGATGAAAAGAACGAGCAGACTGAGGCGGCCAATCAGATCCAGCAGCAGTCCAGTCAGCAGCAGCAACAGCAGTCCGGCGGTTCCTATGGCTGGCCCTTCAGCGGCTACAGCTGGTAACTTTACCTCCTACCGATTTCTCATCGGTTTTTCTTCTCCCTCTCTTTTACCCCGGGTCCGTCAGGGCCCGGGGGTTTTTATGCCCAAGGAAACTGTTGGATAGGCACAAAAAATATGGGGTAGAACGAGAAAGATTTTGTGATGTTCTCCGGGAAATTTCCGGTTGACAGCGGGAAAGCAGGGTGCTACCATAAAAACAACCCAACGGGAAACGAAGGAAAGGAGCCAAATTTCATGATGAAGCAGTTTGCGGCTTACTTTTTTGGCTACTTTTACTTTTTTGGCTTTTGGTTCAAAAAGGTAAGAGTGTTTTTTGCTGCAAACAATCGGCTCCCCAGTTTCGCGTAAGCGGGGAATAGGGAAGTTTAAGGCCTGCGGTGAATGACACTTCACCGCAGGCTTTTTTGTTTGCCCGGTGAAGCAAGGAAGGAGTACAGCGATGATTATTATTGTGAAAAAAGACGCCAAAGAAGAGCGGGTGCGGGACCTCATCCAGTGGATCGAGGCACAAAACCTGCGCACCCATGTCTCCAAAGGGGACTACGCCACCATCATCGGCGTCATCGGCGACATCAGCAAGCTGGATGACGACCTGATCACCGGACTGGACATTGTAGAGGGGGTCAAGCATATTTCTGAGCCGTTTAAAAGTGCCAACCGGAAGTTCCATCCCAAGGACTCCATCATTGAAGTTGGCGAGCAGAAGCTGAAAGTGGGCCATGGAAACTTCGCCCTCATTGCCGGGCCCTGTTCCGTGGAGAGCGAGGAGCAGATCATCTCGGTAGCCAAGAGCGTCAAGGCCGCCGGAGCCACCATGCTCCGGGGCGGCGCCTTCAAGCCCCGCACCTCCCCCTATGACTTCCAGGGCCTGAAGGCCGACGGCATTGAGCTGCTGCTGGAGGCCAAGCGGGAGACCGGACTGCCCATCGTCACCGAGATCATGAACGCCAACCACCTGCCCCTCTTCGAGGACGTGGACGTCATTCAGGTGGGCGCCCGGAACATGCAGAACTTTGAGTTGCTCAAAGAGCTGGGCAAGACCCGCAAGCCCATTCTCATCAAGCGCGGCCTGGCCAATACCATCAAGGAGCTGCTCATGAGCGCGGAGTACATCATGGCCGGGGGCAACGAGAACGTGATCCTCTGTGAGCGGGGTATCCGCACCTTTGAGACCGCCACCCGCAACACCCTGGACCTGTCCGCCGTTACCGTCCTCCATGAACTCACCCACCTGCCCGTGGTGGTGGACCCCAGCCACGCCACCGGCGTAGCCCGGTACGTGAAGCCCATGGCGATGGCAGCCGCCGCCTGCGGCGCCGACGGCCTCATCATCGAGGTCCACAACGACCCGCCCCACGCCCTGTGTGACGGTGCCCAGTCCCTGCGGCCCGAGCAGTTTGAGGACGTAGCCAAGGCGGTGCGCCGGGTACGGGCTGCCGCCCTGGCTGAGGAGTAAGGAGGCAGGCATGGTAGTTGGAATTGCGGGCCTGGGGCTGATCGGCGGCTCCCTGGCCAAGGCCTACGAGCGCAGCGGGGCCACCGTCTACGGCTACGACGGTAACCGGGTGGTTCAGGATTTTGCCAAGCTCCAGGGAGTGCTGGCGGGGGATCTGGACGAGAACACCGTCGGGGAGTGTGAGTTGCTGCTCATCGCCCTGTACCCCGAGGTGTCTATGGAGTATCTGGAGCGCATGGCCCCCCATATCCCCGGTACCACTTTGGTGATGGACTGCTGCGGCGTCAAGCAGGAGATCTGTAAGCTGGGGTTCTCTCTGGCCCAGCGCTACGGCTTTACCTTTGTGGGCGGACACCCCATGGCGGGCACCCAGTTCTCCGGCTTTGCCAACAGCAAGGCGGATATGTTTGACGGGGCGCCCATGGTGGTGGTGCCGCCCCAGGCTGACGATATTCTGCTGCTGGACCGGGTAAAGAAGCTTCTCACTCCGGCGGGCTTTGCCCACCTGACGGTGACCACGGCGGAGCACCACGACGAGATGATCGCCTACACCTCCCAGATGTGCCACGTGATCTCCAACGCCTACGTGAAGAGCCCCCGGGCCCAGATGCACAAGGGATACTCGGCGGGCAGCTATATGGATCTGACAAGAGTGGCCTGGCTCAACGAGCACATGTGGACCGACCTGTTCCTGGAAAACCGGGATTTTCTGCTCCAGGAGCTGGACCAGATGATCGGCAGCCTCCAGGAGTACCGGGAGGCATTGGAGCAGGGCAACGGCGACCGGCTGTGCACCCTCCTGGCGGAGGGCCGGATCTGCAAAGAGAAGGTGGATGGACAATGAGTAAAATCCTTACAGTAGACTTGCCCGGCCGGGCCTACGACATTGAGATTGAGCGGGGCCTGCTGGACCAGGTAGGGGAGCGGTGCCGGGCGGTGCTGCCATGGGCCAAGACCATTTTTGTAGTTACCGACAGCAATGTGGGTCCCCTCTATGGACAGCGGGTGCTGGACAGCCTGGAGAAGGTGGGCTTTGCTGTCGTCCTTTACACCGTCCCTGCCGGGGAGGAGGCCAAGTGCGTGGCACGGCTCAGCGAGCTGTGGGAGGCCATGATGGCCGCCCGCCTCACCCGCACCGACGCCGTGGTGGCCCTGGGCGGCGGCGTGGTAGGGGACCTGGCGGGCTTTGCCGCCGCCACCGTGCTCCGGGGCGTGGACTTTGTCCAGATCCCCACCACCCTCCTGGCCCAGGTGGACTCCTCCGTGGGCGGCAAGGTGGCCATCGACCTGAAGGCGGGCAAGAACCTGGCCGGGGCCTTCTGGCAGCCCAAGGGGGTGTTCATCGACCCGGAGGTGCTCACCACCCTCACCGACCGCACCTTCTCTGACGGCATGGCCGAGGTCATCAAGTACGGCTGCATCCGGGACCGGGCCTTCTTTGACAAGCTGGCCGCTTGGGGTGGACGAGAGGGCGTGATGGAGCACATCGAGGAGGTCATCCACACCTGCTGCGACATCAAGCGCAAGGTGGTGCTCCACGACGAGCGGGACACCGGCGAGCGGATGGTCCTCAACTTCGGCCACACCATCGGCCACGCCTTCGAGTTGGCGGGCCATTATGAGACCTGGACCCACGGACAGGGGGTGGCCGCCGGGATGTGTGTGGCCGCCCGGCTGGGGGAGCAGATGGGCCTCACGCCCGCCGGAACGACCGAGACCATCCAGAATATATTAAAGGAGTACCAGCTGCCCCTCACCATCCCCTGCCCCTGGGACACCCTGGTGGAGGCGGTGGGCCTGGACAAGAAGAACGCGGGCAGCGACATCCGCCTCATCGTACTGGAGGAGCTGGGAAAGGCCGTGCCCCACCCCATGCCCCGGGCGGAGCTGCTGGAGGCTCTTGCCCCCATGTGGAAAGGAAACTGATATGGATGTGACCATCGTACCGGGCACGCTGAAGGGGGCGGTCACCCCGCCCCCCAGCAAGTCCCAGGCCCACCGGCTCATCCTGGCCGCCGCCCTGTCCGGGGGCGTGAGCACCCTGTCCAACGTGGATTTCTCTCAGGACATTGAGGCCACCCTGGGCTGTCTGTCCGCCCTGGGGACCGGGGTGGAGCGGCGGGACAAGGGGCAGGTGAAGCTCCACGGCCTGGGCAACTCCATCCCCCAGGCCGGACCCATCCCCGTGTTGGATTGCGGTGAGTCGGGATCGACACTGCGCTTTCTTATCCCCGCCGCTCTGGTGGTGATAGGCGGCGGCATCTTCACCGGCCACGGGCGGCTGATGGAGCGGCCCCAGGAGCCCTACTTCCGGCTCTTTGAGGAAAAGGGCATCTCCTACGAGAAGAAGGACGGAAAGCTCACCGTCCAGGGCAAGCTGGAGCCGGGGGAGTACGTGCTGCCAGGCAACGTGTCCAGCCAGTTTTTTACCGGTCTGCTCTACGCCCTACCTTTGCTGGACGGAGACTCCATCCTCCGCTCTTCCACCCCCCTGGAGTCCAGAGGCTATGTGGACATGACCCTGGATGCCCTGCGGACCTTCGGGGTCACGGTAGACGAGACGGAACCCGGCGTCTTTGCCATTCCGGGCCATCAGCGGTATCAGCCAAAAGAGTTGGCGGTGGAGGCTGACTGGTCCAACGCTGCCTTCTGGTACGCCGCCAACTTCCTGGGGGCTCAGGTGGACATCCAGAACCTGAACCCGGACTCCGTTCAGGGGGACCGGCAGATCGGCACCCTCTACTGGAAGCTGGCCCGGCCCGGGGATGTGGACATCGACCTGTCCCAGTGCCCCGACCTGGCCCCGCCCCTGGCCGCCATGGCGGCGGTGCGGAAGGGAACCACCCGATTCTTGGGCGCCGGGCGGCTGCGCATGAAGGAGAGCGACCGCCTAGAGACCATTGCCCGTACCCTCAATGCCCTGGGAGCCAAGGCCCGGGTGGGGGAGGACACCCTCACCCTGGAGGGGGTGGACCATCTGGAGAGCGGCACGGTGGACGGCTGCAATGACCACCGCATCGCCATGATGGCTGCCGTGGCCGCTGTGGCCTGCGAAAAGCCGGTGACCGTTCTGGGAGCCGAGTGCGTGAAAAAATCCTATCCCCACTTCTGGTGGGACTACACTGCGTTGGGAGGAGAAGTACATGGCCTCGTATCTGGGTGAACACATCCACGTGTCCGTCTTTGGACAGTCCCACTCCACGGCGATCGGAGTGGTGGTGGACGGCCTGCCCGCCGGGGAGCGGGTGGACATGGAGGAGCTGGGACGCTTCTTAAAGCGCCGGGCTCCGGGACAAAATGCCACCTCCACCCCACGCAAGGAGGCCGACCTGCCCAAATTTCTCAGTGGGTTGGTGGACGATGTGACCTGTGGAGCCCCTTTGGCGGCACTGATTGAAAACACCAACACCCGTTCCCAGGACTACGCCCAGCTCCGGGACAAGCCCCGCCCCGGCCACGCCGACTTTACCGCTCAAATAAAGTACGGCGGCTTTCAGGACGTAGCGGGGGGAGGCCACTTCTCCGGCCGTCTCACTGCTCCCCTGTGCATTGCGGGGGGCATCTGCCTCCAGATGTTAAAGCGCCGAGGGATCGAGATAGCCGCCCACATTGCCTCCATCGCCGGAGAGGCTGACCGGCCCTTCGACCCCATGGGGGAGAGCGTGGAGACGTTGGATACCCTGAAGCGCGCCCCCTTCCCCGTTCTGGACGAGAAGGCGGGGGAACGGATGCGGAAAGCTATCCTTCAGGCCAAGGAGGAGGGGGACTCGGTGGGCGGCATCGTGGAATGCCTGGTCACCGGAGTACCTGCCGGACTGGGCGACCCCATGTTCGGCGGGATGGAGAACCGTCTGGCCGCCGCCCTGTTCGGAATCCCGGCGGTGAAGGGGATAGAATTCGGCGAGGGCTTTGGCGTGGCCAAGCTCCGGGGCTCCCAGAACAACGATCCCTTTACCGTGAAGGACGGGAAGGTGGTCACCCAGACCAACCACGCCGGAGGGATTTTAGGGGGCATCACTAACGGGATGCCCTTGGTGTTCCGGTTGGCGGTGAAGCCCACCCCGTCCATTGCCAAACAGCAGCAGACGGTGAGTTTGTCGAAACATCAGGTGGAGGAGCTGGTGATTACCGGCCGCCACGACCCCTGCATCGTGCCCCGCGCGGTTCCGGTGGTGGAGGCGGTCGCCGCCTTGGTCCTCTCCGACTTACTTTTCTCGAGAGAAAAGTAAGCAAAAGAGCTTTCGGGCGAAACTTCGTTTCGCCACCTTATAAAACATAGAATATTGCACCCATAGGTAAGGAGTGATTGAAGATGGAAGAACTGAAGGATTTAAGAGAAAAAATTGACGCCATCGACCAGCAGATGGTGGATTTGTTCAAGCAGCGTATGGAGGTCTCCAAAGAGGTGGCCGTCTACAAGCAGGCCAACGGTCTGCCCACCCTGGATGTGGGCCGGGAGCGCGCTCTGCTGGGCAAGGTAGGGGAGCAGGCGGGTGAGGAACTGGCCGACTACACCCAGTCGGTCTACCGCACTATCCTGGCCGCCGGCCGCTCTTACCAGAATGCCTGCTCCGGCGTCACCTCCAAGGTGTACGAGACCATCCGCAAGGCCCTGGACACTACCCCCGATCTCTTCCCCCAGCGGGCCACCGTGGCCTGTCAGGGTGTGGAGGGAGCTTACTCCCAGATTGCCTGCGACAGCATCTTCAAGGCTCCTACCATTCTCTATTTCAACACCTTCGAGCACGTCTTCAAGGCGGTGGAGAGCGGCATGTGCCAGTACGGCGTGCTGCCCATCGAAAACAGCACCGCCGGCTCCGTCAACGCCATCTACGACCTGATGACCAAGCACAACTTCTCCATCGTCCGCTCCGCCCGCCTGAAGGTGAGCCACAACCTGCTGGCCAAGCACGGGGTGAAGAAGGAGGAGATCCGTGAGATCTATTCCCACCAGCAGGCCATCAGCCAGTGCGCCGGTTATCTGTCCACCCTGAAGGATGTGAAGGTCACCGTGGTAGAGAACACCGCCCTGGCCGCCCAGATGGTGGCCCAGTCGGAGCGTCGGGATGTGGCCGCCCTGTCCTCCCGCTTCTGCGGCGAGCTTTACAGCCTGGATCTGGTGGAGCAGAATGTCCAGGATCAGGACAACAACTACACCCGCTTCATCTGCATCTCCAAAAATCCCGAGATCTATCCCGGGGCCGACCGCACCTCTCTCATGATGACCCTGCCCCACAAGCCCGGTGCCCTTTATAACGTGCTGTCCAAGTTCTACGCCCTGGGCATCAATCTGCGCAAGCTGGAGAGCCGTCCTCTCCCCGACCGGGAGTTTGAGTTCATGTTCTACTTCGATCTGGAGTGCTCCGTGTATGCCCCCGAGATGGAGCGCATCTTCCGGGACCTGGAGGAGGAGAGCGAGCACTTCCGCTATCTGGGCACCTACAATGAGGTGATCTGCTGATGGACTGCGGGCTCATCGGCCGTAAGCTGGGCCACAGCTTTTCCCCAAAGATCCACAGTCTGCTGGGGGATTATACCTACCGGCTCATCCCCCTGGAGCCGGAGGAGGTGGGGGAGTTCCTGCAAAAGGGGGAGTTTCACGGCCTGAACGTCACCATTCCCTATAAAAAGACGGTGATGGAGTACTGTGCCCAGCTCACCCCAGCCGCTCAGCGTATCGGCAGTGTGAACACCATCCTCCGCCGCCCCAACGGTACCCTCCTGGGGGACAACACGGATTACGACGGGTTTTTGTATCTGTTAAAGTCCGCCGGAGCCCAGGTAGAGGGCCGGAAAGCCCTGGTACTGGGCAGCGGCGGGGCCTCCCTCACCGTGCGAGCGGTGCTGGCTGAGTTAGGCGCCCGCGAGATCATTACCATCTCCCGCTCCGGAGAGAACAACTACCAGAATCTCTCCCGCCACGCCGACGCTCAGATTATCGTCAACGCCACGCCGGTGGGTATGTATCCCAATAACGGGGTTTCCCCGGTAAATTTGGATCAATTCCCCGCCTGTGAGGGAGTTTTTGACCTCATCTACAACCCGGCAAAGACCCAGCTGCTTCTCCAGGCTCAGCGCCGGGGGCTCATCTGGGCCAACGGTCTGGGAATGCTGGTGGGCCAGGCCAAGGCGGCCTCGGAGCGGTTCCAGGACAAGAAGCTGCCCGACGAATTGGTGGCGGAGATCACGGCCAAGCTGGAGCGGGAGACAAAGAATATCCTCCTGATCGGAATGCCCGGCTGCGGTAAAACCACCATCGGCAAGGCATTGGCCAAAAAGCTGGGGCGTCCCTTGGCCGACGTGGATGAGAAGATCGTAGCGGAGGCGGGCTGCTCGATCCCGGAGATCTTTGCCAAAGAGGGGGAGGAGGGCTTCCGGGTGCGGGAGCACAAGGCCCTGGCGGAGATCGCCAAGGAGTCCGGCCTCATTATTTCCGCCGGGGGCGGCATTGTCACCCGGCCGGAGAACCGGGACCCCATGGAAGAAAACTCCGTGGTGGTTTGGCTGCGGCGGGACCTTCACAAGCTGCCTACCGACGGCCGCCCGGTCTCCCAAAGTGTGCCCCTGGAGGAGCTCTACCGCCGCCGGGCGCCCCTCTATGAGGCCATTGCCCAGGTGACCGTGGACAACAACGGCACCGTGGAGCAGACGGTGGACGAGATTATCAGGAGGGTGATGGGATGAAAATTCTGGTCATCAATGGTCCCAACCTCAACATGCTGGGGATTCGGGAGCCGGATATCTATGGAAAACATGATTTTGCCGCTCTGGAGGCCTTCATCCGTCAGGCGGCAGACGAGTGCGGCGCTCAGGTGGAGCTGTTCCAGTCCAACCACGAGGGGGCCATTGTGGATAAGATTCAGTGGGCCTATGGGAAGATGGATGGCATCGTCATCAACCCCGCCGCCTACACCCACACCAGCGTGGCCATTCTGGACGCTTTGAAGGCGGTGGGTCTGCCCGCCGTGGAGGTTCACCTGTCCGATGTAAACGCCCGGGAGGAATTCCGGCACATTTCCTACGCGGGCATGGCCTGCCAAAAGTCCTATATTGGTATGGGCTTTGAGGGCTACCGGGCCGCCATTCAATACTTGACTGGGAAACAAGGGTAAGTCAGATTAGCAGTATCCCGGCATTTCTGCAAAGAAATGCCGGGATCTTTTTGTTTAAAATAAATTCATAAAGTACCTATTGACAATCTGACGGGCGGGTGGTACATTATCTTTAGCACTCGGGGATAGTGAGTGCTAAAACCATTCAATAGAAACGGAGGTGAGCGAATGGAGTTGACCAATCGAAAAAAGCGCATTCTGCGGGCCATTGTTGAGATCTACATCTCCACCGCCGAGCCGGTAGGCTCCAAGGCTGTGGCAGAGCAGGCCGGACTGGACATCTCCACCGCCACCATACGAAATGAGATGGCTGACCTGACCGAGATGGGTTATCTGGAGCAGCCCCACACCTCCGCCGGACGGATCCCGTCCCCCATGGGCTACCGGCTCTACGTCAATGAGCTCATGGGTGAGCACCAGCTCACCATGCAGGAGACCCAGCGCATCAACGACGCGCTGAACCTGAAGATGGAGGAGTTGGACCGGGTGATTGACCGGGCGGGCAAGGTGCTCTCCCAGATCAGCGACTACCCCGTCTTTACCATGGCCCAGCCCAAGCAGCGGGTGACCGTGAAGCGGTATGATCTGCTGATGGTAGAGGAAAACGCCTTTATCGCCGTGGTGATGACCGACAGCTCCGTGGTGCGCAACAAGCTCATCCATCTGTCCGATGAGCTCTCTGACACCCAGCTGCAGCTGCTGTCCACCGTGCTCAACAGCTCCTTTGTGGGGCTTACCGCAGAGGAAATGGAGCAGACCCTGGATAAGATGGAGACCCGGTCGGCACCAGCTGCCTTCCGCCTCATCTCCCTGGTCGTCCAGTACGCCATTGAGGTTCTTCAGGAGCAGAGCAGCCGCACCATCCACACCTCGGGCATCACCCACCTGCTGGAGCATCCCGAGTACCGCAGCCTGGACAAGGCCAAGCCTCTGATGACTTACCTGGCGGAAAACCAGGAGGGGTCCAAGCTGCCGGTGTCCATGGAGAACGGCCAGAATATGAACATCCTCATTGGGCCGGAAAACGTCAGCGAGGCCCTGAAGGACACCAGCGTGGTCATGGCCAGCTATGACATTGGAGATAATATGCGGGGCGTCATCGGTGTGGTGGGACCCACCCGAATGGATTACGCCAAGGTGACCGCCCGCCTGTCCTACTTTGCCGACAGCCTCACCCGGATGTTCGGCAAGGGGGAGCTTCCCCCCGGCGACGGGAACGATCAGGAATAGGAGGAACGACTAGTTCATGAGCAAGAAAGAAAAAAAGGCGGAGCAGACCGCCCCGGAGCAGCAGGAGCCCATGGAGCAGGAAACCCAGGCTCAGGCTGAGACCCAGGCCGGACAGCCCGAGAGCGAGGCTCAGACCAAGGCCGAGGCGCAGACCGAGAGCGCCGACCCCCTCCTCACGGAGCTGGAGTCCCTGAAAGATCAGGTGGCCCAGCAGGAGGACAAGTACCTGCGTCTGGCCGCCGAGTATGACAACTACCGCCGCCGCACCGCCAAAGAGAAGGATTCCATCTGGAACGATGCCAAGGCGGACGCGGCCCAGGCCTTCCTGCCGGTGTACGACAATCTGGAACGGGCCCTCAAGCAGCAGACCGCCGACGAGGCCTTTAAAAAGGGCGTGGAGATGACCATGACCCAGCTGAAAACCGTATTGGAGAAGCTGGGCATCACCGAGATCCAGGCCCTGGGCCAGACCTTCGACCCCAACCTTCACAACGCAGTGATGCACGTGGAGGATGAGAACTTCGGCGAAAACACTGTCTGCGAGGTGTTCCAGGCCGGCTTTATGCTGGGTGACAAGGTCATCCGGTTTGCGATGGTTAAAGTTGCGAACTAATTGAATTTATTTTTGTAAACATCAATCTTTTCATATATTAGGAGGAAATGCATTATGTCCAAGATCATTGGTATTGACTTAGGTACGACAAATAGTTGTGTGGCGGTTATGGAGGGCGGCGACGCCGTCGTCATCCCCAACGCCGAAGGCAACCGCACCACCCCCTCTGTGGTGGCATTTTCCAAGGACGGCGAGCGTATGGTGGGCCAGGTGGCAAAGCGCCAGGCCATCACCAACCCCGACCGGACCGTCATCTCCATCAAGCGTGAGATGGGTACCGACTACAAGGTAAACATCGACGGCAAGAAGTACACCCCCCAGGAGATCAGCGCCATGATCCTTCAGAAGCTGAAGGCGGATGCTGAGGCCTATCTGGGCCAGACCGTCTCCGAGGCCGTCATTACCGTCCCCGCCTACTTCACCGACGCTCAGCGTCAGGCCACCAAGGATGCCGGTAAGATCGCCGGCCTGGAGGTCAAGCGTATCATCAACGAGCCCACCGCCGCCGCTCTGGCCTACGGTGTGGATAAGGAGACCGCTCAGAAGGTCATGGTGTACGACCTGGGCGGCGGCACCTTCGATGTGTCCATCCTGGACATTGACGACGGTGTCATCGAGGTTCTGGCCACTGCCGGCAACAACCGTCTGGGCGGCGATGACTTCGATAAGTGCATCATGGACTGGATGGCTGCCGAGTTCAAGAAGGCCGAAGGCATCGACCTGACCGGCGACAAGGTGGCTATGCAGCGCCTGAAGGAGGCCGCTGAGAAGGCTAAGATCGAGCTGTCCAGCGCCACTTCCACCAACATCAACCTGCCCTATATCACCGCCGACGCCACCGGTCCCAAGCACCTGGATCTGACCCTGAGCCGCGCCAAGTTTGACCAGCTCACCGCTCACCTGGTGGAGGCCACTGCCGGTCCTGTGCGCCAGGCCATGGGCGACGCCGGCCTCAGCGGCAACGACATCTCCAAGGTCCTGATGGTAGGCGGCTCCAGCCGTATCCCCGCCGTTCAGGAGATGGTCAAGAAGCTCACCGGCAAGGAAGGCTTCAAGGGCATCAACCCTGACGAGTGCGTGGCTCTGGGCGCGGCTCTCCAGGGCGGCGTGTTCACCGGCGATGTGAAGGACTTGCTGCTGCTGGACGTCACCCCCCTGTCCCTG
>CABVDR010000020.1 GCA_902497145.1 uncultured Oscillospiraceae bacterium | reverse complement strand
CGCTCCTTTTGCCTGATACGTCACAAGGAGAGAGGGGAAAACAGAAATGGATTTTGAACAGATCTACGACACGTTCTCTGCCCTGGAGGATCCTGGTTTTTGGCAGGATGCCTATATGAAGTTCTACCGGGCCTGGTTTGTAGGGGATCGGTGGAGACAGTACCTTCAGGGTTTGCTCACCACCTTGGAGGTGACGGTGATCGCACTGGTCATCGGCGTGATTTTGGGGGTGCTGGTGGCAGTGATCCGCACAGCCCATGACCAGCAGCGGCCTGGACATAAAAATATGGCTCTGGGCGTGATGAACGGACTGATGCGGGTCTATATCACGGTGATCCGGGGCACGCCTCTGATGGTTCAGATGCTGATTATGGGCTTTGTTATTTTTTCCAGCAGTCGGAACCACACGATGGTTGGCGCTCTGGCGCTGGGCATCAACTCCGGAGCCTATGTGGCGGAGATCATCCGGGGTGGCCTGATGGCCCTGGATTCCGGACAGATGGAGGCGGGACGCTCTCTGGGGCTGAGCTATTTTGACACCATGCGTTTTATCGTGGTGCCCCAGGCATTCAAAGCCATCCTGCCCTCTCTGGGCAACGAATTTGTGACCCTGTTGAAGGACACCTCCCTGATTTCGGTGGTGGCCGGCCGGGAGATCGTCTATTTTGCCCAGGCCATTGTGGCCAAAACCTACGAGGCTATGTACCCCTATCTTATCACCGCAGTGATGTATCTGATCCTGGTGCTGATCTTCACCTGGCTCCAGGGCCGGTTGGAAAGGAGGCTGCGTCAAAGTGATTGATGTCAAGCATCTGAGCAAGTCGTTTGGGAATAATCTGGTGCTGGACGACATCTCCCAGCATATTGATCCTGGGGAGAAAGTGGTCATCATCGGGCCTTCCGGTTCCGGCAAGTCCACGTTCCTGCGCTGCCTCAATCTGCTGGAGAATGTCTCTTCCGGCTCCATTACCTTCCAGGGGGAGGAGATTACAGACCCGAAAATTAACATCAACCGGGTCCGCCAGCAGATGGGAATGGTGTTTCAGCACTTTAATCTGTTTCCCAATATGACCATCCGGCGCAATATCACCCTGGCCCCGGTCCGTGCCAAGCTGATGAGTCAGGCGGAGGCGGACGACACTGCCATTCAGCTGCTCAAGCGGGTGGGACTGGAGGATAAGGCGGACGCCTACCCCGCCCAGCTCTCCGGCGGCCAAAAGCAGCGGATCGCCATTGTCCGTGCCCTGGCCATGCGGCCTAAGGTGATGCTGTTTGACGAGCCCACATCTGCCCTGGACCCGGAGATGGTAGGGGAGGTGCTGGACGTGATGAAGGAGCTGGCCCAGGAGGGGATGACCATGGTAGTGGTCACCCATGAGATGGGCTTTGCCCGGGAGGTGGCCAGCCGGATTCTGTTTATGGACGGTGGTCACATTTTGGAGGAGAATACGCCTCGGGAGTTCTTTGATCACCCTCAAAATGCCCGTACCCAGCTGTTTCTCAGCAAAGTGCTGTAACATCCACAGGAGACGACAAAACACCCCCTGGCGCGTTCTGCACCAGGGGGTGTTGAAATATGTGGTTTGGAACTCAGCGTTTGAGGAGCAGCACAGCTACATCGTTCACATTGGTGCCCGTGGGCCCGGTGATCAGCAGCCCGTCCACCGCCTTCAGGGCGTGGTAGGCGTCGTTGTCCGCCAGAACCTGATGGACCGACAGTCCGGCGGCAGACAGCTTATCCAGGGTATCCCCATCCACCAGTCCGCCGGCGGCGTCGGTAGGGCCGTCGGTGCCGTCGGAGCCCAGGGAGAAGACCACAGTGTCCTTCATGCCGGCAATACCGGGAACAGCGGCCAGCGCCAGCTCCTGGTTGCGGCCGCCCAGGCCGGAGCCGGTGAGCTGTACCACAGTCTCGCCGCCGGCCAGGAAGGCCAGGGAGTGGTCCGAATCTTCGTGGCTTTTGGCAATGGAGGCCAGGAAGGAGCCGGCCTCCTTGGCCTGGCAGCACAGCCGGTCGGTGAGGATGGTAGGCTGGTAGCCCAGCGTTTCACAGGCCTGAGCGGCGGCGGCACACAGTTCCCGCACACTGCCGGTAATCACAGTTTCCACATTGTCCAGTTTTTTGGGGGTCTCCACGTCCAGGAGCTTTTTCATTTCGTCGGTGAGGGAGAGGTGGTATTTCTCCACCACAGCCCAGGCGTCCTCCTTGGTGGAGCTGTCGGGATAAGCGGGGCCGGAGGCGATCATGTCCAGGGGGTCGCCCAAAATGTCGGAGAGGACGATGGCGTACACCTGAGCGGGGGCGCACAGCTTGGCAAATTTACCTCCCTTGACGGCGGACAGGCGCTTGCGTAGGGTGTTCATCTCTACAATATCCGCGCCGCAGGCCAGCAGATCCTTGGTCAGCCGGGCCAGGTCTTCCCCGGGGACAAGAGGACACTCAAACAGGGCGGAGCCACCGCCAGAGACCAGGAAAACCACCGTGTCCTGAGCGGTGAGGTCCTGGACCAGCTCCATGGCAGCCCGGGTGCCCCGGTAGGAGTTTTCGTCGGGAACGGGGTGGCCGCCCTCATAGACTGTGCAGTGGGGGATGTCCCCCTTGCTGTGATCGTATTTGGTGACCACCACGCCGGCGGTGAGCCGGTCACCCAGCATCTGGGCGGCGCACTGGGCCATCTGCCAGGCGGCCTTGCCAGCCGCCACTAGATAGATCCGGCCGCTGGAGAAGGTTTTACCCTCCAGAGCCCGGCGCACTGCCGCATCGGGCAGGCAGGCGGCCAGAGCGGATTGGATGATTTGCTGCGCATCGGAATGAATCGACATTATGCAGGCTCCTTTCCTACGGTTTCTGCGTTGGAAACGGACTGCACAAGCGGAGGCAGTCCGAGTATGATTCTTACTATAACCATACCCCACGGAGCCTTGGATAGGATATGAAAATCCTGAGATATTTTTAGATAAAGTACAAAACCCCCGAAGGAGCACTCCTTCGGGGGTTTTATGCGCTAGGGAGAAAGTCAGTATCCGTTTACCAGAGCGTCCAGCACTTGGGCGGCTACATTGCCCGCCGCGTTGGCGCCGCTGCCGCCCTCTTCCAACACCACCACAAAGGCATAGGGGGCGTCGGAGTTGCGCAGGAAGCCGGCAAACCAAGCATTGGGCTGTTTGCCTCCGCCCACCTCAGCGGTGCCGGATTTCGCGCAGATGTCCATGTTGGGGAAGCGGCTGCTGCCGTAGGTCTCCCGCACGTTGTTTGCCATCATGTCGCCCACCACCTGGGCAGTGTCAGCGTTAATAAGCTGACCGGTCTGCTTGGTAAAATGGGGCAGGGAGGGGAGGGGAAGCTCTCCTTCGGTCTTCGAAATCAGGTAGGGGACCGCGGTTTTGCCCTGGTTGGCAATCGCCCCCATCCATACCATCATGGCGCAGGGATTGACCAGATCGTTGTACTGTCCCACGCCAGACCAGCCGATCTGGCTGGTGGTGGCGCCGGTGAGATCGAAGCTGCCCTTGGCGGTGGAGATCCCATTGACAGAGTAGCTGTCCAGAAGTCCGGCCTGCTCGACATACTTGCTCAGGGTGTCCGGGCCCAGCTCGGTAGCCAGCTGGGCAAAGACGCCGTTACAGGAGTTGGCCAGGGCGGAGTTGATGTCCATATCCCCGTGGGCAAAGGGGCAGGTGATCTCCTCCCCGCCCACCGTGGTGGAGCCAGTACAGGTGAAGGAGCGGGAGAAGAGGTCCGGCATGTTTTCAATGGCAGCGGTAATCGTGATGGTTTTGAACACTGAGCCGGGAGTAAAGGTTCCGGAGAGAAAGCGATTGAGATAGACGCCCTCATACTGAGTATCCCCCTCCTCAATGGTGGGAGGATTGGCGGGGTCAAAGGTGGGGGTAGAGACCATACAGAGGATTTCTCCGGTTTTGTAGTTGTATACCCCTACCGCGCCCTTCTTGCCGTTCATGGCCTGGTAGGCGATGTAGTTGAGGCGGGCGTCCAGGGTGAGGTAGAGGTCGTTGCCCTGGCCGAAGGGGTTGTCCGCGCCGGTAAGAAAGTTGTAGCCGGACAGCTGGTCGGCAAAGGCCACTAGGGCGCTGGTGCCGATGGAGCCGGATAGGTCGCCCACCGCATGGAGCGTCGCCTTCCGGACGGTGGCATTGTCATAGTACTGGCGATTGCCTGACTCATCTACCCAGGACAGCACGTCCCCGTCCCGGTCCAGCACCCGGCCTACGGCCAGAGAGCCGTTGGAGTTATAGAGGTGCCGGTTGGCGGCAAAGGAGGCCCATTCCCCGCCGTGGAGGAAAAAGCGCAGTACAAACAGTCCCAGGCCCAGCAGAAGAACCAAGGTGAGGGCCAGACAGACAAAGGTACGTTTTTCAATTTTTTTCACGGGAGACCTCCTTTCGGGGCGCTCTGCTCTGGGGGCCCAGATTGCCCAGCCACTGGGGGCCGTGGAGCTTGGGGGCGCGGATGGCAAAGCTGGCGTTGCTGCGGGTGTCGGCGGCCTTGAGGAAGGCCATCATGCCCCAGGAGGAGAGCATGGAGGAGCCGCCGTTGGAGACAAAGGGGAAGGTGACGCCGGTGAGGGGCAGAATGTCCACCGAGCCAAGCACGTTCAGGGTGGTCTGGAAGACCAGCAGGCTGGTGGCGGCGCAGGCGGCAATGGTGTAGAAGCTGGAGCGGCCAGCCCGACAGCACCGCACGGCGAAAACCGCCAGGGCCACAATGCACAGAACCGCAAGAATCGCAATGATAAGCCCCCACTCCTCACACAGCATGCCGAACACCAGATCGGTGTCGGCCGCAGGGACCCGGTGGAGCCAGCCCTCGCCAGGTCCCACGCCGATGAGGCCGCCGGAGGCGGCGGCGGACATGGTGCGGGTCTGCTGGAAGCCGCCGTCGGAGGCCTGCTCCCACACATGACCCCAGGCGGCAAAGCGCCGCAGAATATAGGGCTTAATGCTCACCAGAGTAAACACGCCGAACACCGCACCGCCGCAGATGAGGGACAGGGTAGCAAAGTCGCCCGAGCGCAGGTAAGCAATCACCAGGAAGGTGATAAAGAAAATAGCAGCGGTACCAAAGTCGCTCATCAGGGCCAGACAGCCCATGCACGCGCCGGTAAGGACAATGAACAGACCCAGATTTCGCTTGCGGAACAGCCGATCCAGAGTGGCAGCCCCGGCAAAGATATAGCAGATCTTGGCCAGCTCCGAGGGCTGGAAAGAGAAGCCGCCGATGCTGATCCAGTTGGCCGCGCCGTACTTCACATTACCCAGCACCAGAGACAGGCTCAGCAGTCCGATGGCTCCGGCAGCCATCAGCCACCGGATCTTCTTCACCCGCTCCAGATCCCGGAGAAACAGGCCCAGCACCAGGAAGAAGATGAGGCCGAGTACCATGGAGAGAAACTGCTTGGGCACCGCGCTGGGTGCTGAGGAGGAGGTGACGGAGAGAGACAAGGTGGACAGGAAAAAGGCCACCGTCTCAATTTCAAAACCAATACGGCCCAGAGCCCGCATGGTGATGCAGTAAAGCCACATCACCACGGACAGACACAAAAAGGAGCCGGGTACCAGCAGCATATGCTCCTCGTCCCCGGAGAAGAGAAACTGAAGGGCAGTAAGTACCTGAAAGAGGGTCAGCAGGATGAGAGAACCCCAGGGGGACACCGGCTTGGCATCGGTTTTCCGCCGGTGCTTCGTCTCCTTATCGGGAACCGGGAGCAGCACCGTCTCCACGCCGCCCATGCCCAGCACATCACCGAAGGTGACCTCGGTCCCTTCGGGGTCGGCGGGATTGCCGTTGACGGTGACGCCGCTCTTGGAGCCCAAGTCGTATACCGTCCAGCCGTCCTCCTCATTGCGGATGAGGGCAGCGTGTTGCCGGGAGACCACGGGGTAGTTGAGCACCACATCACAGCTGCCCGCCCGGCCCAGAATATTTTCCCAGTGGGTGAGGGGCTCGCTGGCCCCGTTGGGCAGCGAGAGGTAGGCCCATACCTCCGGCTTCGGGGAGGCCTTAATCAGGGAGCGGATGATCCGCACCAGCATGGCCAGGGCCAGCAGGGGAAATACAAAACGTAAAATCAGAGTGTACCAGGCAAACGCCTCAGGGTAGTCCGCAGGCAGCTGACGCAGAGCAACTACGCCTTCCTGCAGACGGATAAGAAACTGGGACAAGCCCATCCCTCCTTTCAAAACGGGTAAAAGGGAAAAGGTTTGCTTACAGGATACTACATCCGCCCCGCCGGCACAAGGGCGGTTTTGCACAAAGCGGAGGAAAATGGGGAAAAATCCCGCTGATTTGGAAAAAAAACGGTGTGACCGCAGAAGGTTGCTGCGGTCACACCGGCGGAGTTCAGGTCTGCTTGGAGGGAATTTGATTGAGCTCTGGCATCAGCTCATCGGAGATGACATTGAGCATCTCCTCCAGTTTTTCTACATCCTGGGCAGGGAAGCGCTCCTTGATCCGATCCATGACGGTGGAGAGATAGCGGTAGCTCACATTGTAGTAGTCGATGTACTTCTGGGTCACCGACAGGTGGTACTCCCGCTTATCGTCCGGAGACTGCTCCTTGGTGATGTAGCCCTTTTGGATGAGGCTGTTGATTTTATAGGCGGCGTTGGGAGGCGAGATATTCACAAAGCTGGAGAACTCGGCGATGGTGGGATGTCCCAGGGCGTTGATGATCTCCATGCAAAAGGTCTCCACGGTAGTCAGGCTGGCCTCCCGATTCTGAAAGCGGGAAAAGACCGCACGATAGAAGTGGAGTTTAAATTTTGTATACACGCGGTTGAACGATTCGTCCAGCATGAGACTTCCTCCTGCACATTTATTTGTGCTTTTATCATAACAAACCGGCAGGCGGGAAGCAAGAGTCACTGGATGACAAACGTCAGCTCACACCGGGCCGCGATCTTGCCATCCACCTTTGCCACCGCCTTGCCAAAGCCGATGGGGCCGTGCTGCTCCACCAGCTCGCAGCTGAGCTCCAGCACATCGCCGGGGAGTACCGGCTGCTTGAAGCGGGCGTTCTTCACCCCGCCGAAAATGGCCAGCTTGCCCTTGTTCTCCGGCAGGGACAGGGCGGCCACCGCCCCGGTCTGGGCCAGGGCCTCCAGGATCAGCACCCCGGGCATAATGGGCTTGCCGGGGAAGTGGCCCACGAAGAAGGGCTCGTTCATGGTAACACACTTGATACCCGTGGCCTTTACACCGGGCTCACAGTCGGTGATCTTGTCCACCAGCAGGAAAGGGGGGCGGTGGGGCAGGATCTCCATGATCTGTTCAATGTTCAGTTCCATCGCTTAACCCTCCCACTTCTGGAAGACCAGGCAGGTGTTGTGCCCGCCGAAGCCCAGAGAATCGGAAATCGCCACTTTAATGTCCGCCTTGCGGCCCTCGTTGGGGACGATGTCCAGGTCGCAGGTGGGGTCGGGGACCTGATAGTTGATGGTGGCAGGGACGAAGCCGTCCTTCAGGGCCAGCACGGAGAACATGGCCTCCACCGCGCCGCTGGCTCCCAGCAGGTGGCCGGTCATGGACTTGGTGGAGCTGACCATCAGATTCTTGGCGTGGTCGCCGAATACCTGGTGGAGAGCCGCGGTCTCGCCGCTGTCGTTGAGGGGAGTGGAGGTGCCGTGGGCGTTGACGTAGTCCACCTGCTCCGGGCTGATACCGGCATCGTCCAGGGACTGCTGGATGCAGGCGGCGCTCCAGGTGCCCTTGGGGTCGGGAGCCGTGATGTGGTAGGCGTCACAAGTAGCACCGTAGCCCACCACCTCGCCGTAGATCTTGGCGTTGCGGGCCAGGGCGTGGTCCAGCTCCTCCAGCACCAGGATGGCCGCGCCCTCGCCCATGACAAAGCCGCTGCGCTCCGCGTCAAAGGGGATGGAGGCCCGCTTGGGGTCGCTGGCGGTAGTCAGGGCGCTCATGGAGGTGAAGCCACCCATAGCCAGAGGGGTGATAGAGGCCTCGGCGCCGCCGGAAATCATCACCTCGGCGTAGCCGTCCCGAATGTGGCGGAACGCGTCACCCACTGCATTGCTGCCGCCGGCACAGGCGGCCACCGGGCAGATGCACATGCCGTGCAGGCCCAGACGAATGGCGATCTGTCCCGCGGCCATGTTGGTGATGGCCATGGGAATGAAGAAGGGGGAAACCTTGTCAAAGCCCCGGGCATTGCCCGCGTCACAGGAGGACTGGATGGTGGCGATGCCGCCGATGCCGCTGGAGACGGACACGCCGCACCGGCCGGTGTCCTCCTGCTCCAGGTTCAGGCCGCTGTCCGCTACCGCCTCCGCCGCCGCAGTGACGGCAAACTGGGTGAAGCGGTCCATGCGCCGGGCCTCCTTGCGGTCCAATGCCACGGAGGGGTCAAAGTTTTTTACCTCAGCGGCCAGAGAGACCTTCTGGCTGCTGTGGTCGTACAGGGTAATGGGAGCAATGCCGCACACGCCGTCCTTGACGGCCTGCCAGCTGTCCGGGGCGGTGTTCCCAAGGGGAGTGACCGCACCGATGCCGGTGATGACAACGCGTCTTTTTTCCATAATAGCATCCTTTCTGCGGTCAAACCGCCATACCGCCGTCTACACACAGCACCTGGCCGGTGATGTAGGCGGCCTCGTCCGAGGCGAAGAAGGCCACCGCGGCGGCCACATCCTCCGGCTGGCCCAGCTTGGCCATGGGGATGGTGGCGAGCATGGCCTGCTTGGCCTGCTCCGACAGAACGGCGGTCATATCGGTGTCGATGAAGCCGGGGGCCACTGCGTTGACGGTGACCTTCCGGGCGGCCAGCTCCTTGGCCAGGGACTTGGTCAAGCCGATGAGACCCGCCTTGCTGGCGGAGTAGTTGGCCTGGCCGGCGTTGCCCCGCAGGCCCACGATGCTGCTCATGTTGATGATGCGGCCATAGCGCTGACGCATCATGGGGCGGTAGACCGCCTTGCAGCAGCAGAAGGCGCCTTTCAGGTTGGTGTCCAGCACCGCGTCAAAATCCTCCTCCTTCATCTGGAGGGTCAGACCGTCCCGGGTAATGCCGGCGTTATTGACCAGAATGTCGATGCGGCCGAAGGTGTCCAGCACCGTCTTTACCATGTCCTGGCAGGCCTGGGGATCGGACACATTGGCTTGGATAGCGATGGCCTGCACGCCCAGGGCCTCACAGGCGGACACGGTCTCCTGGGCGGCGGCGGAGTTGCCCGCGTAGTTCACCGCCACATTGGCACCCTGACGGGCCAGTTCCAGACAGATGGCCCGGCCGATCCCCCGGCTGCCGCCGGTGACCAGCGCGATTTTTCCCGTTAAACTCATGGCGTTACTCTCCTCTCAGAGCGGCGATGGCGGCCTGAAGCTCCTCGGCCGTCTCCACCGGATAGCACTTGATGCCTTTTACCGTCTTTTTCACAAAGCTGGACAGGGTACGGCCCGGGCCGATCTCCACCACGGTGTCCACGCCCAGCTCGCCCAGGCGGCGGATGGTGTCCTCCAGATAGACGCTGGACTGGACCTGCCGCTCCAACAGATTGGGAATGGTGTCCGCCTCGCCCTTGAGATCACCCAGGCAGTTAAAGAGCACGGGTACCTCCATGGCGCCGAAGTCCACGGACTGGAACTTCTCCCTTAAAGCGTCTCCGGCGGGAGCCATCAGGGAGGTGTGGAAGGGGCCGCTCACCTTCAGGGGCAGCACCCGCTTGGCGCCAGCGGCCTTGGCCAGCTCCCCGGCCTTGTCCACGGCGGCGGCGTCGCCGGAAATGACGATCTGTCCAGGACAGTTGAAGTTGGTGCACTCCACCACGCCCGCGTCGCTGGCCTCTTCACATACGGACTTCAGGGCATCCCGGTCCATCCCCAGCACCGCGGCCATGCCGCAGGGGCGGCCCTGGACGGCGTCGGCCATGGCCTGGCCCCGGAAGGCCACCAGGGAGATGGCAGTCGCGGCGTCAAACACGCCGGCACACTGGAGGGCGGAGTACTCACCCAGGCTCAGCCCGGCGGCGTAGTCGGGAGTGATCCCGGCCTCCCGCAGCAGGGCGGTGACCCCGGCGGCAAAGGCCACCATGCAGGGCTGGGTATACCGGGTGTCATTGAGCTGGTCCTCGGGGCCGTCAAAGCACAGCTTTTTCAGGTCGAAGTCCACCGGGGCGCTGTCCAGCACCTGGCGGAAGGCGGGGTAGATCTCATACAGGTCCCGGCCCATGCCCACGTGCTGGGCACCCTGGCCGGCGTACAAAAAGGCAAGTTTCACGTTGAAACCCTCCATTCATTCATCAGTTCGTCCATAATGTCCCGGACATGGACCATCCGGTCCAGCCGCTCCACATTGGAGCCGCTGAAAAACAGGCCCTCCTCCCGGTTGCCCTTCACCGCCTCAATGAGGGCGTGGGTAATGCAGAAGGGGATCTTGGCGGGGGCGCAGCCCTTGATGCACTGGGAACACTTGGCCGGGGCCTGACGCAGGCCCTGTTCCAGCCGCTCCACCAGGGGGGTGCGTACCGCACGGCCTGGCATGCCCACCGGGCTGTGAATGATGGCCAGGTCGGTTTGCTTGGCTTCCAGCAGCACATCCTTGTAGCCCTGGGAGGCGTCGCACTCATAGGTGGCAATGAAGCGGGTGGCCAGCTGGACCCCGGCGGCTCCCAACTGGGTGAGCCGGGCCAGATCGGCGCCGGTGTACACACCTCCCGCCGCAAAGACGGGAATGGGGTGGCCGTACTTCTCTTCGTAGGGCCGTACCTCGGCCAAAACGCCGGGCAGCAGCTCGTCCAGGGTGGGACAGGTGCCGGTCTTCAGCTGCTCCTCGTCAAAGCCCAGGTGTCCGCCCGCGTCCTTGCCCTCCAGCACGAGAAAGTCGGCGGTGGTGTGGTACTTGCGGTCCCAGGTTTTTAAAATGAGCCGGGCGGCTCGGGGGGAGGAGACGATGGGCGCTTTGGCTGTGCCGCTGTCTCCTATCAGCTCAGGAAGCTCCAGGGGCAGTCCCGCCCCGGACACCACTGCGTCCACCCCGGCGGCCACGGCAGTACGTACCGCGTCGGCGTACTGGACGGTGGCCACCATGGCGTTGACCGCCACCATACCGGCACCCTTGGCGATCTCTTTGGCCTTGCCGATCTCCTGCTTCAGGGCGCGGAGATTGGCTTCAAACGGTTTTTTCTCAAAGTCAGGTTCCAGATAGCCCGCGTCGGCGGTGCTGACGGTGCCCATGCCGCCGCAGGCGGCAACCGCCCCGGCGAGACCTCCCATGGACACGCCCACACCCATGCCTCCCTGGAGGATGGGCAGGGCCAGCTCGTGCTTCCCGATGCGCATCTTATTTCTCCAGCTCATGCAGGCGCTGCTCGCAGCCCGCCTGGAGCTCCTCAAAGATCTGACGCAGAGGCTTGATCTCATGGAGCATGCCGGCTACCTGACCGGCCATCACGCTGCCAGTCTTCACGTCGCCGTCAAACACGGCCTTGCGCAGGCCGCCCAGGGTGAAGTGCTCCAGCTCCATGCGGTCGGCGCCCTCCCGTTCCTTGGCGATGTAGGCGTTGGTCATCTGGTTGCGCAGGCAGCGCACCGGGGCGTCCACGGAGCGGCCGGTGACCACGGTGGAGCGGTCGCTGGCCTTCAGAACGGCCTTCTTGTAGTTCTCATGGATGGGGCACTCCTCGCTCACCAGCAGGCAGGTGCCCACCTGAGCGCCGATGGCGCCCAGAGCGTAGGCAGCCAGCAGCTGACGGCCGCTGGCAATGCCGCCGGCCGCGATGACGGGGATGTCCACCGCGTCCACCACCTGGGGCACCAGAGCCATGGTGGTAGTCTCGCCCACGTGGCCGCCGCTCTCAGTGCCCTCCGCAATCACGCCGTCGGCGCCCCGCTTGGCCACCAGCTTGGCCAGAGCCACCGCGGGAACCACGGGGAACACCTTGATGCCCGCCTCTTTCCAGGCGGGGATGAAGCGGGAGGGATCGCCTGCGCCGGTGGTGACTACGGCGACTTTTTCCTCGGCGGCGATGGCGGCCAGCTGCTCCACCTGAGGGTGCATCAGCATGATGTTCACGCCGAAGGGCTTGTCAGTGAGCTGACGGCAGCGGCGGATGCTGTCCTGAAATACCTCCGGGGACATGCCGCCGGCACCGATGAGACCCAGGGCTCCGGCGTTGGAGACCGCGGCGGCAAACTCGGCGGTAGCAATGTTGGCCATGCCGCCCTGAATAAAGGAAAACTCAATGCCCAAAAGTTCGTTTAATTTCATAATATCCTCCAATCCGTCCGCTTACCACTGGAACAGGGCTCCGCCCCAGGTGAGGCCCGCGCCGAAGCCCAGGCACATCACCCACTGGCCCTTTTTCAGAAGTCCCTGCTCGACCATCTCGTCCAGGGCGATGGGGATGCTGCCGGCGGACGTGTTGCCGTAGCGGTCCATATTTTCATAAAAGCGGTCCAAAGGCAGTTTCAGCCGCTTGGCTACCGATTCCACAATGCGGTGATTGGCCTGATGGGGAACATACCAGTCGACCTGTTCCTTCTCCATGCCCGCCTTTTCCAGCAGCTGCTTGGCGACCTGGGGGACTGTCTTCAGGGCAAACTGGAAGACTCCCTGGCCGTCCATGTGCAGGTACTGCTGGCCCTGACCGGGACCGAGGGCCCACAGAATGTCTTTATCGCCCCGGGTGCCCAGCAGGCTGTACCAGGGTCCCTCGGTGGACTCCACTACCGCCGCCCCTGCGCCGTCTCCAAAGAGAATGCAGGTGGAGCGGTCGTCCATGTCCACAATGCGGGAGAGAAGCTCGCCCCCCACCAGCAGGGCGTAGGGCCGGTTCATCCGGGGGAGCATGGCCGCCGCCGTCTCCATGGCGTAGAGAAAGCCGGTGCAGCCCGCACCCAGATCAAAGGCAGGGCAGTCCTCGGGAAGCCCCAGCTCCTGGTGAATGAGACAGGCCTGAGCGGGGGTGAGCCGGTCGGGGGTCACCGTGGCGGTAATACAAAGGCCGATGTCCTCCGGCTTGAGCCCAGCCCGCTCCAGTGCCTGACGGGCGGCGGTGACAGTCAGCTGGGTGAGAGTTTCCCCGTCCTGGGCGTAGCGCCGCTCCCGGATGCCGGTGCGGGTGACGATCCACTCGTCGTTGGTGTCCACCCGGCGGGCCAGATCGTCGTTGGTTACAATGTGCTTGGGAACCGCCCGGCCGGTGCCAAGGATGTGCAGTCCGTTCATGTCTCTTTCTCCTCCCGGACCGCGCCCATGGCGCGGAACTTTTGATAACGGTGGGCGGCCAGATCCTTCTCCCGGCTCAGCTGGCTGAGATGACGGGTGATGGCCTTGTCCACGGCGGCATAGACCGGACGTGGATCCACATGGGCGCCGCCCTCGGGCTCGGGGATCACCTGATCCACCACGCCCAGACGATGCAAATCGTCGGCGGTGAGCTTCATCACGCCTGCGGCCTCGTCTGCTCGGGAGGCATCCTTCCACAAAATAGAGGCAAAGCCCTCCGGAGAGAGCACCGAGTAGATGGCATTTTCCAGCATGATGATCCGGTTGCCCACAGCAAGAGCCAGGGCGCCGCCGCTGCCTCCCTCGCCGATGACCACGGTGACCACCGGCACGGTGAGGGAGCTCATCAGAGCCAGGGAGGAGGCGATGGCCTCGCCCTGTCCCCGCTCCTCCGCCTCCAGACCGGGGTAGGCCCCCGGGGTGTCCACAAAGGTGATCACCGGGCGGCCGAACTTCTCAGCCTGGCGCATCAGCCGCTGCGCCTTGCGGTAGCCCTCCGGGGAGGGCATCCCGAAGTTGCACTTCATATTTTCCTCAAAGTTGTGTCCCTTCCGGTGGCCGATGACGGTGACCGGCTTTCCGTGGAAGCGGGCGATGGCCCCGAAGATGCTGGGGTCCTCCCGGCACAACCGGTCGCCCTGACAGACAAACACGTCGGTAAACAGGTTGTGGACAAATTCCATGGTGCCGGGCCGTCCCGGCGTGCGGGCGATCTTCACCCGCTGGGCAGCAGTTAGGTTGCTCATCGATGGAGAACCCCCTTTCGATGCAGGCCCAGCAGCTGGGAGAGAGTCTGGCGCATCTGGCGGCGGGGAACGATCTGATCCACGAAGCCGTGCTCCTCCAGATACTCAGCCCGCTGGAAGCCCTCGGGCAGCTCCTGACCGATGGTCTGCTGAATGACCCGGGGACCGGCAAAGCCGATGAGCGCCCCGGGCTCGGCCAGAGTGATGTCGCCCAGAGAGGCAAAGCTGGCGGTGACGCCGCCGGTAGTGGGGTGGGTAAACACCGAGATGTAAAGACCGCCTGCCTTGGAAAAGCGCTCAATGGCGGCGCTGGTTTTGGCCATCTGCATGAGGGAGAGAATGCCCTCCTGCATCCGGGCGCCGCCGCTGGCGGAGAAGATGATAAGCGGCAGCTTGTGTTTCTGGGCGTACTCTACACCACGGGTGATTTTCTCGCCTACGGCCACCCCCATGCTGCCCATGAAAAAGCGGCTGTCCAGCACGGCGAACACCGCCTGGCGACCGTCCAGCTTGCCAGTGGCCACCACCGCCGCGTCGCTCAGAGCCGTCTTTTCCCGCTGAGCGGTGAGCTTCTGCTCATATCCGGGGAAGTCCAGGGCGTTGGGGGCAGTGAGAGAGGGCCACAGCTCTTGGAAGGTGAAGGGATCCAGCAGCAAAGAGAGACGCAGGTAAGCCCCGATGGGCAGGTGATACCCGCAGTGGGGACAGACATACTCCGTTTTCACCAGCTCCTGGTTCTGACACTCCCGGCCGCAGCCCGGACAGGTCTGGGAGCCGCCGGCGGGTGCGTCCGAGCGCTTGGCGGCGGCCTCCACGGCCTGCTCCCGCTGACGGCGCAGCCGGTCCAGCCGGTCCCGGCGGGAACGAAACAGTGGTTGCATTTAGTCCTCCTTATCCCAGCCCAGCAGCTCTTCCTGATGGGCGGCTAAGAATCCTGTATCGTACTGTCCCTTCACAAAGTCGGGGTGATGCAGGATCAGGTGACAGAAATCGGCGGTGGTGGGATACCCCTCAATGATCATCTCCTCCAGGCAGCGGCGCATCCGCCGGATGGCCTCCAGACGGGTGGGGGCGTGGACGATGACCTTAGCTACCAGAGAATCATAGTAGGGGGATACCTCATAGCCGTTATACAGCATAGAGTCCACCCGTACCCCGGGGCCGCCGGGGAAGTGGACGAAACGGGTGGCGCCCGGCGCGGGGCGGAAGTCCTGAGTGGGGTCCTCCGCGTTGATGCGGCACTCCATGGCGTGGCCCCGCAGGACCACATCCTCCTGGCGTACCGACAGAGGCAGCCCCGCAGCAATGCGCAGCTGCTCCCGCACCAGGTCGATGCCGGTGACCATTTCGGTGACCGGGTGCTCCACCTGGATGCGGGTGTTCATCTCAATGAAGTAGAAGTGCCCCTCCTGATCCACCACAAACTCGATGGTACCGGCATTTTCATAGCCGGCAGCCCGGGCAGCGGTGACGGCCGCCTGGCCCATGGCCTCCCGAAGCGCGGGGGTGAGGATCTTAGAGGGGGATTCCTCCACCAGCTTCTGGTTCTTGCGCTGGATGGAGCAGTCCCGCTCGCCAAGATGGATCACGTTGCCATGGCGGTCGGCCAGGATCTGAAACTCGATGTGCTTGGGATTGAGGATGAGCTTCTCCAGATAGAGCTGCCCGTCCCCAAAGCAGGCCAGAGCCTCCGCCCGGGCCTCCTGGAACTTGGCCTCCAGGTCCTCGGGGCGGTCTACCCGGCGCATGCCCCGGCCGCCGCCGCCGGCGCTGGCCTTGACCAGCACGGGGTAGCCGATGGCTTTGGCGATCTCCTGGGCCTGCTGGGCGGTCTCCACCGCCCCGTCGGAGCCGGGAACCACAGGCACACCGTGCTTCTGCATCAGCTCCCGAGCGGCGGATTTGTTGCCCATCATCCGGATTACATCCCCGGAGGGACCGATGAAGGTCAGCCCCAGCTGGGCGCACTGGTCAGAAAAATCGGCATTTTCTGAGAGAAAACCGTAGCCGGGATGTACGGCGTCACAGCCGGTCTCCTTGGCCACGGTCAGCAGAGCGTCCACATTCAGATAGCTGTCCGACGCCTTGGCCGGACCGATGCACACGGCCTGGGTGGCCAGCTGGACGTGGAGGGCGTCGGCGTCGGCCTGAGAATAGACCGACACCGACTCCACGCCCAGCTCCCGGCAGGCGCGCATAATACGTACCGCAATTTCGCCGCGGTTGGCGATCAAAACCCGCTGGAACATCTTACAGCCTCCGCACCCGGAACAGGGGGGCATCAAAGGCGGCCAGACTTCCGTTGTCCAGCAGGACCTCTTCGATGACGCAGTCCATGGGAGCGGGAATCTCGCTCATGGCCTTCATAGCCTCCAGGATGCACACCGTCTGGCCCTTCTGCACCTTGTCGCCCACCTGCACAAAGGGGGCGGCGTCGGGACCGGCAGCGGTATAGAAGGTACCCACCAGGGGGGCCTTAATGTACTCACCCGCTTCGGTTTGGGTGGGCTGTCCGGCGGCCGGGGCGGCTGCAGGAGCGGGAGCGGCCGCAGCAGCCGGGGCGGCCACTGGGGCGGCGGCCACAGCCACAGCCTTCTCCAGCTTCAGCCGGGTGCCGTTTTGCTCCAGCTCCAGGCCGGAGATGGAGGAGCGCTCAAAGCGTTCCATCAGAGCATAAATGGATTCCAGTTCCATGGAAGTTCACCCCTTAACAGTCAGACGATTAGATGTGGTTGTCCTTGGTACCCTCCAGGGCCTCCAGGTAACGCACGATGTCGCCCACGGTCTTCATGTTGGGACGGTCCTCGTCCGCGATGGACAGACCCAGCTGCTCCTCCAGAGCGATGTTCAGCTCCACAGCGTCCAGGGAGTCGGCGCCCAGATCGTCAGCCAGGCTGGCCTCCATGGTAACCTCGTCCATCTCGCAGCTCAGGGTATCAACAATAATGTCACGCACTTTCTCAAACATGGGAATTCTCCTCTCAATGATTCAATTTCACTTAAAATATTTTAGTTAAAAAAATTTAATTAAAATATTTGAGCGTATTGTACCCGGGATCAGCCGAAAAGTCAATGTAGAATTTCAACAAACAGGAGTTTTTTGGAAAGATGTTTTTGACTTCTCTTTGCGAAATAGGTCGAAAAAGTCATAGAAAGTCCAGAATCAGAACAAAATGGAATGTATAGAACGGGAAAAATGGAATGAAGAAGTGGAAAAGTCAGATGAGTGCGCAGCATGGGATCGGAGGTAATCTTTGTTTTATTATTTTAAAAGGTAGAATAGGGGAAGAAGAAAAAACGGTCGGGAAACAGAAAAAAGTGTTGACAGAGTGGGGATGATGTGATAACATATCTCATGCGCTGAACAAAAGTGCAGTTCCAGCCCACGCGCGAGTGGTGGAATTGGTAGACTCGCTGGCTTCAGGTGCCAGTGCTCGCAAGGGCGTGCGGGTTCGACTCCCGCCTCGCGCACCACAAAAAAGACACGCTGAGAAGCGTGTCTTTTTTGTTTGCCACGGAAGGGCAGCATAGAAACAGAAAATAAGGAAAAAGGGCATCCGGGAGGATGTCCTTTTGCTTTGCGTTCAGACGCCCAGCAGCGTAAAGTGGTTTCGCTCCACCTGAATGAGCCCGTCCCGCTGCATCTTGCTTAGTTCATTGGACAGGGCGCTGCGGTCCACATTGAGGTAGTCGGCCAGCTGCTGGCGGTTGAAGGGGATAGTAAAGGTAGAACTGCCGCTTCGCATGGATTGATAGGACAGGTAGGACAGCAGGCGGCCCCGGATACTCTTGGGGGAGGTGTGAAAGATTTTTCGGGACAGGTTCAGGTTCTTCTGTGCGGAGAGGGTAAGCAGGTTGTGGATCAGGGCGGTGTGGTGGCCGCAGGCGTTGGAACAGGTATGGAGCACCCGGCCTACATTAAGAAAAAGGATTTGGGCTGGCTCGGCGGCTACCACGTTGACCATCAGAGGCTCGTCGGGGGTGCAAGCGTAGGTTTCCGCAAAAATTTGTCCTGGTCCCACACAGTCCAGCACGGTGGTATTGCCCCAGATGTCGTCGTTTTCGATGAGCACACTGCCAGACAGGACTACCCCCAGGGAGGTAATTACATCCCCGGTGCGGTAGATCATCTGTCCCTTCTCGTAGCTGCGCACATCCGTCCCCAGGCAGGCCAGCATGTCCTCCAGCTCCTGTGCAGTGATTCCCCGAAACAGCGGGGTTTCAGTGAGAAAAAGAAAATTCATGAAGGCCCTCCTTTGGTTGGTATAACAACGGAATTGTTAGAAACAATTTAGTATAGTATGTTCCGAAAGTCAAGCCTATCCAACGGCATATTGTGCCGAAGAGAACCAAATTCAGGAGGAACGAACATGCAGAACCAAATGTTTTGTTATCAGTGCCAGGAGACTGCCGGCTGCAAAGGCTGCACCCGGGTGGGTGTATGCGGCAAGCAGCCAGACGTGGCGGCCATGCAGGATCTGCTGGTCTATGTGACCAAGGGCCTGTCTGCCGTGACCACTGCACTGCGTGCCCAGGGAGAGGCGGTAGAGGGGGAGATCAACCATCTGATTACCCTGAATCTGTTTACCACCATCACCAACGCAAACTTTGATAAGGAGGCCATCGAGGCCCGCATCCGGGACACCCTGGCGGTAAAGGAGAAGCTGCTGGCCCGGTTGAAGCAGAAGAATCAGCTGCCCCAGGCCGCTCTGTGGGACGGTTCCGGCGACTGGGAGGCCAAGGCCGCCCAGGTGGGTGTGCTGTCCACCGAGAATGAGGACATCCGCTCCCTGCGGGAACTGATCACCTACGGGCTGAAGGGCCTGTCCGCCTACTCCAAGCACGCCAACGCCCTCCTTCAGGATGACGGCGAGGTGGATGCCTTCCTCCAAAAGGCTCTGGCCGCGACCCTGGATGACAGCCTCACCGCCGACGACCTGGTGGCCCTCACCCTGGAGACCGGCAAGTACGGCGTGCAGGGCATGGCTCTGCTGGATAAGGCCAATACCCAGGCCTACGGCAACCCCCAGATTACCAAGGTGTCCATCGGCGTGGGCAAGAACCCCGGCATCCTGGTCTCCGGCCACGACCTGCGGGATCTGGAGATGCTGCTGGAGCAGACCCAGGGGACCGGAGTGGACGTGTACACCCACAGCGAAATGCTCCCTGCCCACTACTATCCCGCTTTTCAGAAGTATCCCAACTTTGTGGGCAACTACGGCAACGCCTGGTGGAAGCAGAAGGAGGAGTTTGAGACTTTCAATGGCCCTATCCTCATGACCACCAACTGCATTGTGCCCCCCAAGGACAGCTACAAGGACCGGCTGTACACCACCGGTGCGGCGGGCTACCCCGGCTGCAAGCACATCCCCGGCGGCATTGGGGAGGAGAAGGACTTCTCCGCCCTCATTGAGCACGCCAAGAAGTGCGCCCCTCCCCAGGAGATTGAGCGAGGTGAGATCGTGGGCGGCTTTGCCCACGCCCAGGTGCTGGCCTTGGCCGACAAGATCGTGGAGGCGGTACAGTCCGGGGCCATTAAGAAGTTTGTGGTCATGGCGGGCTGTGACGGACGTGCCAAGAGCCGGGAGTATTATACTGAGTTTGCCAAGGCACTGCCCCAGAATGCGGTGATCCTCACCGCAGGCTGCGCCAAGTATAAGTACAACAAGCTGGATCTGGGGGACATCGGCGGCATTCCCCGTGTGCTGGATGCCGGCCAGTGCAACGACTCCTACTCCCTGGCGGTCATCGCCCTGAAGCTCAAGGAGGTCTTTGGACTGGAGGACATCAACCAGTTGCCCATTATCTACAATATCGCCTGGTATGAGCAGAAGGCGGTCATCGTGCTGCTGGCCCTGCTGTACCTGGGGGTGAAGAACATCCACCTGGGTCCCACCCTGCCAGCCTTCCTCAGCCCCAACGTGGCCAAGGTGTTGGTGGACAATTTCGGTATCGCCGGCATCGGTACTGTGGAGGAGGATATGGCTCTGTTTTTCGGAGAGAATCGCTGAAATCCTTATAAATTGTATGATAAGAGCCCGGCAGGCATTGCCTGCCGGGCTCTTGGTTTAATTCAGAAGCCAAACGCCGGCATTCAGATAGGCGGCGAAGGTTACCCACAGCAGATAGGGAATTTGGAGCCAGAAAGACAGGGAATCCACCTTGCGGAAGGTGAGGAGCATCCACAGGATCAGTCCCCACAAAATGAGCAGCCACACCAGCGCCAGACCAAAGGCCTGAAAATTGAAGAAGATGATGCTCCAGAAAAAATTGAAAGCCAGTTGGACCAGGAAGATCCGCAGCCCGGCCGTACGGGCCTGAGAGTCGTGAGATAGAAAAACTCTGGCGGCCCCAATGCCCATCAGGGCAAACAAAATGCCCCAGACGATGGGAAAGACGATGGCAGGGGGCGAGAGCGGAGGCTGGATGATGCTCTCACTGTATAGTTTGGCCCCGTCTCGGGTCAGCCAGCCGGACAGGCCACCCACCGCCTCAGAAAGAAGGATCCAGGCGGCGTAGATTTTCCATGTGTGTTTCATAGCCAATCACCCGGAGATAGCATATGCGGCCGGGTGGGTAGATATGCAATTTTTCAAAATGAGAGAGCAGGCCGGAAAAACAAGAACGTCTCAATCCCCAGTTCTATCCACTTGCCTTGGCAGCAAATTCAGACTAAGGCAGTATTCCTGATGGCTGAGATTCACTTTTTCTGTGGGCACTCCCATTTTCCCTCTGTACATATTCTTCCAGCGGAGCAGCCGCTCATACTGGTTATAGAACTTTGAAAGGGGGAAGAAGGGGATAATTCGTTCTTGCCGGAACGTGGAGACAGATGGATTCTGGATCCAGTCAGGCGCCATACCACTCTCATCTGCTCCCTGAGAAAAAATCCAGTCCCAGTAATTCAGATAGGAATCACCGCCAAAATATGCAGCATACAGTGCATCCATCGTGCGGCGTGCCAGAAGACTCCGTCGGCGATCCACCCGTCCGTCCCGCTGTTCAAACGCCATGGGATTGGCCGGCAGACTGTAATGCATAATGCGCGAACAGTAGCGATCCAGGTCAATGCCCTCCTGGCCAACCGATGTTGTTGCAAGGATCATGGGCCAGAAGGGAGAATTGAAGGAGGCCTCCACCGCCTGCTGGTGCAGCTTTCCCTGCATTGATGTGCCAGAGGCACCTGTATCCTCAGCGTCAGGGGTGAATCGCTCGGAAAAGTGACAGGTAACCTTGGCCTCCTGATAACCAAGCGCCTCATCCGGAATCGCCACATTTACCGCAGATCCCTCGTGCTCCAGCACGGTCTTGAGACTTTTCTGGAAAAGGTCGGGGCCTGTGCAGAACTGGTACTCTAGCAGTACTGCCTGCAAATGGTGGTCAATGCAGTAGGACAGGAGTTTCTCCGGAGAGTCGATTTCCATCTGTGCCAGCACATCCGCAATGCCGGCCCTGTTGAAATACTTGTCAAAAGCGGATGCAATCGCTTTTGCGCCCGTGATATCGCGGGTAATCCTGTACGTGCAAATCAATGGTGAGCCCAGCGCGTACATGGCGCAGTATTCCGGCTCCCAGCCGAGCCTTGCAGCACACGCACATACATCGGGATCCTGCATCATGGATTGAATGATCTCCTCCCGCTCTGTTGGGCATTCAGCAGCGGTCAGCCGGTAGGCGCTTGTCATCACCTCAATGTCGCTGTCACTGATTCCTTTGTCAAACAAGGTCAGCTTCCGATGCTCCACATGCTTCTGACAAATGTAAGAAGAGAATACGGCTGAAAGCATACGGGGCACGAGATTGTAACCGGAAAAAACCAGCAGCTTTGAAAATGTTGGATCAATCTGTTCCCCCTTTACAGCGTATAACCGCCGGCTGGGGGGCATCCAAAGGTGTTGTTTTCCCGGATCTGCCATATATTTTTGAATGAGATGCAGCGGCAGGAAGGATTCCACATAGTCGATCCGAAGATTTTGATCTTGGTCGTACATAAACTGACTGCAGTCTGCGAAATCCATTTTCAGCAGATTGAGCTCATTGTAAAAATACTTTTTCTGATCCTCCTGGGGCAAATCGCTTAAGGGATCCAGAATGCCCTCCCTGTACGCTTTGACAGGAAAAGACAGTACTCCGGGGCATAGGGAGAAATACCGTCCCTTCTCAGATAAATCAAGGCATTGGTCGATGCAGTTATCATACTGTCCGGAAAGCCAGTCTTCTTCCTGGGGCAGATCCCGATATTTGTTTTCAGCGCTGTTCACCCGTTCATTGCGCCAGATATACCCCCGCAGCAAGGAGGAAAGCCCTTGCAAATTGGGAGATGCCTGTTGCCATACGGCCTGATATATACTCCTTAGATCCGGCTTCCCAACATCTCCGTCCGCAAGAAAATCCAGCAGACCCTCGAAGGACTCAAATCCGTTCTTCTCCTTGTTATTCTCATTTTCCGTTGCCTCCTGATCCACCTCAAAATCCCGGGAATACATGACATAGGGAGTTGCTGACAGCATTAGCATGGGGATGTTGTATTTTTGCTGATATTTGCCCAAGGCATCGCGCAGCGTCTGGCTGTACCTGTGAAATTCATCCACGATGATTAGACTGGGTTTGATATGTACAGTTACATCCTCTTTCTGGATATATTTTACTCGAAAGCCCTTCATAGCCATTTCGGTATACATATTCCGGTATTCTTCTATATTGGCGCTGGTGATGGTCACTTTCTTTTTATCCAGATATCCAACGCAGTCCGTGTACAGCTCTCGTTCCTTTTCATTCCCTTTGGACTTGGAAAGGTCAAAAAGATTAGCTGACGCACTGAACAGGTTGATTTTCTTAGAATCCAATTTCACTTTCCCCAGTAACACACTGGGATAGAGCATCCCCAGACGGTCAATAGAGGGGAAACGCGCGTAATCTTTCTTGCTCCCCTGGGTCAGTTTTTGCATGGTATTTTCCAGCAGATACACATTGGATCCAAAATAGTAGACCACAAATGGTTTGACGGTGCAGCCTTTAGCGGGGCAATCTTCCCGGTTCGTATACGCTTCATAAAGCCGTTCAAGAACCCCTCTTGCAATATGGGTCTTTCCAAGGCCGGTTTCGTCTGCCACCAGATAGCGAGTACGCTTATTGGCAAACGCGTCCAAAACCGCGCTGATGGCATCCTGCTGAAATTTCGGCTGGGCCTCATGGCATTTAGGCGCAGTTGGGAGGCAGGGAGCATGTCGCTCTTCCAGAGGCTGTGTCTGCGGATGGACGGGACTCCAATCATGTTTATAGTACCACCGGATGTATGACAGGTTGCGCTCGATATTCGCGTGCTCCCGCTTTATGGATGGGCTGTTCAAAAGAATCCCGGCGATACCGGCTGCCTCTTCAAACGCCTGATCCCGTTTTCCTTTGTGATTCAACCTTGTGAACCAGTCTGCTTGGAAAAAGTCTTTGCACACCTGGGACAAGATGTCGTCCGTAACATTCACGTCATCTATTGGGCGGCATTTTTTATCCACAAGCTCTGCCGTAACCAGTCGTTCCACACCGCCATACTGTATTCGCAGAAGGCCAAGGCAAGGCCGGTCGTCCGTCTTGCCGGTAACCTGGTATTTCTGCTGATCGGGCCTGTACCTGATCCATTTGCTTTCATCAGCGTCTTGATGCACACTGGACTTTGTTTCTGATATTCCGTAGGGAAGGAATTCCGGGCAAATCTGTTCCGCGTATGTTTCAATCTGCTGGATATAAATGTGAGCCTGAAATTTATGGCTGTGAGAACGGCTCTCATGCATTGAGAATTTATGGGTTTGAATAAATTCATTCAGCGCATCTTCTGCTCCGTACTGTTCCTCTGGCAGCCTGCTCTCCGTTATCCGGCAGCACTTCTGGTCAAAGACAACGGCATCCTCTCCATCTTTGGAAACGGGAAATGGACCTTCCGCATTAGGCCTGAATTTCACCAGACATTCCAGGTTGTTTCGCATTCCGCCAAGTGAAAGGTTGGAAGATCCAATCCAAATAGTTTTCTCGGTCAGGTCACAATAAAGTTTTGCATGGGTGCTAATATTTACGGGCGCATATACCGGGAAACCCTTTAACATGTCACTGGATGTCTCATAATCCGGGGACAAAATCAGAAAATTCTTTCCTTCCGGCACGTGATTCAGGTCTTTTCCCAAAGCCTCCAGCAGCGTTTCCTGTGTTTTCTGCAATTCAAAACCAGAAAATGTTACTTCCACGTCTTCTGCTTGATCGGCAGTAAAACGAAGCGTTTTCAGTTCTTCTATCGCTCTGTCCAGCAGTTCACTGTCATGGTGCTTTCTAAGGAAGGAAAGGAACTGCGATATATTGTGATTGACGGTTTGTTGTCCGCCGCATGGTTCCGTTTCCAACTGCATACACACTTCGAAAACATTGGAAGCCGTGAGATTTTTGCTGGAAACCTGCAAGCGATAGCGACAATTGCCATCAGCCTTTCTCCGAAATCCTGCCAGGATAATCTTTGGATGGAACACACTCCGGCAATATACCGGATGACACATATTCAATACTGCTTTTACAAGTCGGCTATCGATCCTGTTGTCACAGCAACAGCCCTTTTTTCCATCATAAAAGATCATACAGCGCTTTTGCTCTGCCAGATAAGCCAAGCGTGCGGCGGCCTCATTTGTGGAAAACTTTTTCCTTTCAGGCAGATCCGCCTGTAAAAGGGTCGGAATCACAGCCTGAATATCCAGCGACATGGTGGTCGCAACCAGACAGTCCAGGTAATACCCCTCTGGAGGAGTGAGCAGTCGGCTTTGTGGAACAAAATAAATTCTTTCCATCTGCTATCCTCCTATCAATCCTGCTGTATTCCCAGACGATTCAGGAGTGTTTCCAAACTCAGGACAGGTGCTTTTACTTTTTTATCTCCCCATATGGGCTGCTCGATGTCGCTAACGGCCTGAATGGAAAAATTATCTTTCAACTGTTTTAAAACGTCAGGATCATCAATCCAAAACAGTTGATAACAGAATTTGCTGTCTTGAAAGGTAACTGTATTTTCTGCAGCATCCTCATTTTGTAACTGGATGATATAGATATGCGGCCTGCTGAAATTTCTTGGTTGGTTGAAAAAGGGCAGACCGGATCCCTTCTTCTGATACCCAAAGAACTGGTAAACATTTCCGTTAATCGTCACAGAGGACTGGCTGCGGGAAAATTCTACGCCCCATCCGGCTTTTAAGCAGTCCAGTGCATTCTTTACTACCATTGCACGTACTCTTTCTGCCGGGATTTCCTGCACCAATTTCTCTGCCACTGGAACATCCCAGTTCAGCTGTCCGTATGATCTCATTCTTCTCCCTCCAAAAGTCAGGGCTTTCAAAAGAAAGCAGTGTATGATCCGTCCGTTTCAGTCAAATCACTGCCTGTTTGTCCATGCGGATGTGAATCATTAGAGTGAAACTCACCTGCACGATTGCCCATTTGCAGACGGCCATATTATATCAATTATTTTTCCACGCTGCAACGAAGCAAATGCCACAGCCAGCGTCCACTACATGGTGAACTGCCTTAGAATCGCCTCTTGCTCGGAATGTCCGGATCCTTATCGCCCGACTAAATACCGGGCAGATCCCAGGCCTGCTGGATAGCGGGAGCGACGGGTAGGGGTGAAAGTCTGCTTTTATCCGGATAGTTTTGCCGGTTTGCCCTCCAACAGAAAAATTTGAAAGGTCTCTTTTTTGAAATTGTGCTCTGGAGTATAATGGTTTCAGCGCGGCCAACAGGCCGCATCTATCACAGGAGGTCTTTCCATGGTCACAATGGCACAGCGCATCGAGGCGCTTCGCATCGAAAAAGGTCTCAGTCGGCCGGCACTTTCTGCTGCGCTGGGGCTGCCTAAAAGCGCCGCAGAAAAGTTTGAAACCGGCCGTCAGACACCCACCCAGGAACAGCAAAAACAGCTTGCATCCTTCTTCGGTGTGTCAGTATTCTATCTGCGGGGAGAGAGCGACGATCGGACCCAGATGGAAAATTGGCTCAATAACTCCTTTATCGACGAGTCGCCCAAGACTGTTCGTCCCAACTCCGCGCCGGAGAGGAGCGTGGTGACCACCTCTTCCAAAGAACAGGGAGAGGGAGCAGTATTCTCAGCGTTGCTGAAAAGCAAGGCTTTTCAGGATATGATCCGAGACACCGTGGTCCAGGTACTGCGTTCTCCCGAGGGGCAGGCGCTGATCTCCCAGGCCGTGCGTAAGGAGCTGGGCCGACGCTGAGTATGATGCCGGAGGGCTTAATGTCCTCCGGCTGCTTTTTTGCATGCTTTACGCTGCTGTCATCGGATAAAAACCCTGCATGAAGATTGAAGGTAAAAAACAAGCAGTTAAATCAGAGATAGAAGGGATTTTCCTTAGTACAGGCATGGCAAACACTCCCACCACATATATATCTTGTGGCAAAACGGGAGAGGGAGTGTAAGGATTTGAAAGGAAATATCGAGGAACGTGCCTGTACTCTGGCGGCGTATATCATCGAAAACGGAGCAACCGTACGCTCTGCCGCCCGGAAATTCGGCATCAGCAAGTCCACGGTACATAAGGATCTATCCGAACGCCTGCCCGCCTTCAACCATCCCCTCTACCTCCAGGTGAAGGGGGTTCTGGATGAAAATAAGGCTCAGCGGCACATCCGAGGCGGAATGGCCACACGAAGGAAATATAAGGGAATCTAGCAGAAAGGGCGGCAGGCTTGTATCCTGCCGCCCTTTGTGGTACAATATTATGATTTCTGCCGCAATCCAGAGCAGAATCCCCATTGAATTTACGCGAGATGCCGCCGTAAGGAGATGCGACCATGAGCTACGCCGACCAGGTATTTATTCAAAATTGTCAGGATATTTTGAGCAAGGGAGTTTGGGACACCGACCGCCCGGTCCGTCCCCGTTGGGAGGACGGCACTCCCGCCCACACCATCAAGCTCTTTGGCGTGGTCAACCGCTACGATCTGCGCCAGGAGTTTCCCATCATCACGGTACGTAAGCAGTTTTTGAAATCCGCTGTGGACGAGCTGCTGTGGATTTGGCAGAAGAAGTCCAATGACGTCCATCAGCTCAGCAGCCATGTCTGGGACGCTTGGGCCGATGAGAACGGTACCATCGGCAAGGCCTACGGCTACCAGTTGGGGGTGAAGCACCACTATCCCCAGGGAGACATGGACCAGGTGGATAAGGTGCTGTGGGACTTAAAGCACGACCCCGCCTCCCGCCGTATCCTTACCAACCTGTATAACCACCACGATCTCAGCGAGATGGCCCTCTATCCCTGTGCCTATTCCATGACCTTCAACGTCAGCGGGAACACCCTCAACGGGATCCTGAACCAGCGTTCTCAGGATATGCTCACCGCCAACGGCTGGAACGTAATGCAGTATGCGGTGCTGCTGCACATGTTTGCCCAGGTGTCCGGCCTGGAGGCGGGGGAGCTGGTGCATGTTATCGCGGATGCCCACATCTACGACCGCCACGTGCCTATTGTGGAGGAGATCATTGCCCGCAAGCCCTATGACGCGCCTGAGTTCATCATGGACAAGACAGTCACCGACTTCTATGCCTTTACGAAGGACAGCTTCCGCCTGGAGGGCTATCAGGCCCATCCCCTGGAGGAGAAGATCCCGGTGGCGGTATAAGGAGGACACGGAATGAATGTGATTGTCGCAGTGGATCAGAACTGGGCCATCGGAAAGGATGGGGACCAGCTGGTCTACCTGAAAGAGGATTTGAAGCGCTTCCGGACGCTGACCAGCGGCCACACCGTGATTTTGGGCCGCAAGACTCTGGCTACCTTCCCAGGCGGGCGGCCGCTGAAGAACCGCCGCAACCTGATCATGTCCCGCAACCCCCAATTTCAGGCGGAGGGAGCGGAGGTGTTCTCCTCGGTAGAGGAGCTGGTGCAGAAGGCAGACAAGGATGCCTTTGTCATCGGCGGCGCCTCGGTCTATGAGCAGCTGCTGCCCTATTGCGATACCGCCTATATTACCAAGATTCACGCCGCCTTTCCCGCCGATACCTACTTTCCCGACTTGGACAAGTCGGAGGAGTGGAAGGTGAGGGAAGAGAGCCAGAGCCTGGAGCAGGACGGCATTTCCTACCACTATGTGACTTATTCCAGAATGAAATAAAAAGACGCGGGCTTTCGGTGCATTAGCGCCGGAAGCCCGCGATTTTTGTTTGGTGGGGAAGGCATCAAAAAACCGGTCTGGCGAACCAGACCGGAGAACATTTGGTCTGTCACCCGGAGCAGACCGATGTCCGGTCCGGGTGACAGTGAGGCGCACGGCGCCAAAGCGTCAGGTTGATCCGGCCTGAGCCGGAGCCTGGTGGAGGAGAGGCGTGCGGAACCTCGCCTCCCGGGGCGGGAATGGAGGGAAACCCGCTCCCAGTCAAAAAGGGGGAAAACATCTGGATCCTTGATCCATCCATAGGATACCACAGCCATGGGGAAAATCATCAAGAAATTGAGACAAAAGAGTGAATAAACTGTAAACAGCTGCCAAAGAAAAAATCCGCGCTCCCGTGGCGGGAGCGCGGAGAAAAAGATGCATTTAAATACCCAACTGAGTCCACAGGTCGTTATACAGGTTGCGGGTCTCCATGGGGCGGACCAGATAGGCCTCACAGTTGTTCAGCACGGTCTGAGCAGGCGCCATGATCTCATAGAGCTCCGGGTCCAAGGCCTCGCCGTAGGTCTGCTCGTAGTAGTCGGGATACTGCTCCAGAGCCTCTGTGTTGGGGGAGGCGTACCAGATGGCGTCCATGTTCCGCAGGCAGGCGTCGGTGGAGCACATGAAGTTGATCCACTCCTCGGCCTCCTCCTTGTGCTGGGAGTCCTTCAGCACGCACATGGCGTCCACAAACCAGTTAGAACCTTCTTCAGGAACTACGAACTTCAAATCAGGATTGTTTTCACGCATGGTCAGATAGTCACCAGCGTAGTAGGCAGCAATTGCGGCGTTGCCTTGTTCCATTTTCTGGAACACTTCGTCCATTACGAAGCCCTGGTACACACCGTTGGCCTTGGCCTCCGCCAGCAGCTCATAGGCCTGCTGAAGCTCCTCCTTGCTGTCGGTGTTCACCGAGTAGCCCAGATCCAGCAGGGCAATGCCCAGCGCATCCCGGGAGTTGTTGAACATCAGCACATTTCCAGCATACTTGGTGTCGAACATGGCATCCCAGCTGGTAATGGGCTCGTCCACCATAGTGGAGTTGTAGATGATGCCCACGGTGCCCCAGGTGTAGGGGACAGTGTACTTGTTCTCCGGGTCATAGGACAGGTTTTTGAACCGGTCGTCGATCTTGGAGAAGTTGGGGATGTTGTCGTAGTTGAGCTCGGCCAGCTTGTCCTCCTCAATGAGCTGAGAAATCATGTAGTCGGAGGGGACGATGACGTCGTAGTTGGCGCCGGCAAGCTTGGCGTACAGGGCCTCATTGCTCTCAGCGGTGGTATAGTTGACCTTGATGCCGGTGGCTTCCTCAAACTCACCGATCAGGTCCTCGTCGATATACTCACCCCAGCTGCATACGTTAACCTCCCGCTTGCCGGAACCGCTGTTCCCGCTGCTCTGGCTTCCGCTGACAGCAGGGTCATCCATGGCACATCCGGACAGGAGCAGGCCCAGCGTCAGAGAAGTGGCAAGGGTAAAGGCAGTCATTCGTTTCATTGACCATTCCTCCAGTGTTCTAAAATTATCTCAAGGCCTGGGGCCGGGAGATCAGGAATATTTTTTGGCCTGTTGTTTGGCCTGGTGGGCCTCCATCACATTGACGATTACCAACAGCAGCAGCACCGCCCCAAACAGCAGGGTGGAGACCGCGTTGATTTCCGGGCTCACCCGCTTTTTGGTCATGCTGTAAATGGTCATGGCCAGGGTGGAGGTGGTGGCGCCGGCGGTAAAGTAGGAAATGACAAAGTCATCGATACTCATGGTAAAGGCGATGAGCATGCCGGAGATGATGCCAGGTTTGATCTCAGGCAGGGCCACCTTCCAGAAGGCCTGCATCCAGGTGCAGCCCAGGTCCTGAGCTGCGTCAATGAGATTTTTGTCCATCTGCCGCAGCTTGGGGCTCACCGACAGAATCACATAGGGGATGTTGAAAGTGATGTGGGCGATAAGCAGGGTGCCGAAGCCCTGATAAAGCCGGGGAGCGGTGAGACGGTAGGTCTCCTCCATCCAGCCCACAAAGCCGTTCCAGGCCCCGAAGGCGGCCACAAAGAGAAGGCACAGGCTCACGCCGGTGACAATGTCGGCGTTCATCATGGGGATGTTGTTGATGGTGACCAGTGGCTCCCGCCAGCGGCGCTTCATGTTATAAAAGCCGATAGAGGCAAAGGTGCCAGCTACCGTAGCAATCAAAGTGGCCAGCACCGAGACCAGCAGGGTGGTATATACACTCTGCATGATCAACCGGTCTTGGAAGAGCTCTGCATACCACTTTAGAGAGAAGCCTTTCCAGATGGCGCTGCTGTTGCCTGCGTTGAAGGAGAAGATGATCAGCAGGAAAATGGGGGCGTACAGAAAGAGAAAGACCAGCGCCATAAACAGGCGGCTCCAAACGGAGTTCTTCTTGCTCACAGCAGCATCGCCTCCTCTTCGCCCTCGCCGAAGCGGTTCATCACATACATGCAGATAACCACAATAATCATCATCACCAAGGCGATGGCGCTGCCCAGGTAGGGATTATAGGCCCCGCCCAGGAACTGCAGCTCAATGAGGTCGCCCAGCATCATCTGGGTGCCGCCGCCCATCATCCGGGAGATGGCAAAGGTGGACACCGAAGGAACAAAGACCATGGTCACGCCGGAGAGAATACCGGGAAGAGACAGGGGGAAGATGACCCGTCGGAATACCGTTGCCGAGTTGGCGCCCAGGTCCCGGGCGGCCTCCAGCAGGGAGTGGTCCAGCTTGATGATAACCGAGTAGATGGGCAGGATCATAAAGGGCAGGTAGTTATACACCATGCCCAGTACCACCGCACCGGACGTGCCGATCATCTTAAAATACGTGATGTCGGTGCCAAAGATACTGTTGATCAGGTTAAACAAACCGATGGCGGAGAAAAACTGGTTTAAGAACCCATTCTTTTCCAGAATAGCCATCCAGGAATAGGTGCGCAGCAGGAAGTTCATCCACATGGGCAGCATGATGATCATCATGGCAACCCGCTGGAAGGAGGGACCCTCCTTGGCCATGAAGTAGGCCACGGGGTAGCCGATGAGCAGACATACCAAGGTGGCGATGAGGGCCAGCTTGAAAGAGCGGGCAAACACCACCGCATAGGAGCCCATGCGGGCGAAATTGTCCAGGGTAAAGCCGCCCTCTGGGGGTGCGGCGGTAAAGGCGTAGATGACCACCATGATAATGGGGGCCACCACAAACAGAGCCATCCAAATCACATAGGGGATGGAAAACAGGGACAGCTTATTCTTCTTCATCCAGAGCCTCCCGAGAGTCCTCCTCCTGCTCCGGGTCATAGGTGGCGTCGCTGATCTCCTCGTACTCCTCACTATAAGAGGAGTAGTCGCCAAACATGCCGGAGTACTGGCTCTTCTTCATCACATGGAAGCCGTCGGGGTCGATCTTGATGCCGATGTGGGAGCCCTCGGGGCAGAAATCGGTGGTCTGAATGAGCCACTTAAAGCCGTAGAAGTCCACGATGATGTCATAGTGCATGCCCTTGAAGGTGACGTTGGTGACGGTGCCCTTCAGCTGGCCAGCCGCCTCGTCCACAATGTCCACATCTTCGGGACGGATGACCACGTCCACCGGCTCGTCCTTCTCGAACCCCTTGTCCAGGCACTGGAAGCGGCGGTTGAAGATCTCCACCACCCCGTCGGCGCGCATAATGCCGTCGATGATGTTGGACTCACCGATGAAGTCGGCCACAAAGGCATTTTTCGGCTCGTTGTAAATATCCTCGGGGGTGCCGATCTGCTGGATCTTGCCCTCGTCCATCACCACCACGGTGTCGGACATGGACAGGGCCTCCTCCTGATCGTGGGTAACATAGATAAAGGTAATGCCCATGGCCTGCTGGATGCGCTTGAGCTCGTTCTGCATGTCCTTGCGCAGACGCAGGTCCAGTGCGCCAAGAGGTTCGTCCAGCAACAGCACCTTAGGCCGGTTGACCAGAGCCCGGGCAATGGCTACCCGCTGCTGCTGTCCACCGGAGAGAGAGGAGACAGAGCGCTTTTCAAACCCGTTAAGGTTGACCACGTGGAGCATCTCCATGACCCGCTCGTGGATTTCCTTCTCGCTGAGCTTGACCTTGCGCTTGGTCTCCGGGTCTACCTTGGGGATTCGCAGACCAAAGGCGATGTTTTCAAATACATTTAAATGGGGGAACAGGGCGTAGCGCTGGAAAACCGTATTGATCGCCCGTTTATGGGGCGGAACATCATTAATCCTCACGCCGTCAAAAAATACGTCCCCTTTTGTAGGCGTCTGAAAACCACCGATGATACGAAGCGTGGTAGTCTTGCCGCACCCACTGGGACCCAGCAGCGTGAGGAATTCCTGATCATTAATATAAAGGTTGATGTTGTCCAGGACAACCTCGCTGTCAAAGGCCATGGTGCAGTTTGACAGGCGGATCAACTCCTTAGACATATATCCTCCCCCATTTCTATTTGAGAATAATAAAAAATGTCAGCTCCCTTGTTGTATCACGCCAAAGGGCGCACTGCCCCCTGGGGAATCACGGATAGCGAGATACACTATATCTGTTTCCTATAAAAATGTCAATGGATTTTGTCGAAAAGATCGGTGAAATTTGTAATGCAAAACAGAAAGAAAATCGCAGTTTTCCGGAGAAAAAATGAGAATCTGCGTGAAACCGGAATCTTAGGCAGAAAAGACCAAAAAATGGGAGAATTTTTCGTAAAATATCAGGGCGGAGGAGAATCGGGCCTGTTTTATCCGTTCTCTTTGGATAGGTGGAAGCCAGGAAAATAGTCGGCAAGAAAGTCCACATCCTCCACCTGGAAGCTGCGGCCGTTGAGATGCTCCAGAGGACCGGCATCGGTGGTAAAGCGGAACTCCAGACGGTAGGAATAGAGCGCCTGCCCGTGGCGGCCGTATTTCCGGTTCTCCCGTTCGCTGCCGTACTTGCCGTCCCCCAGCAGGGGATGTCCGGCAGCGGCAAACTGGGCGCGGATCTGATGGGTACGCCCGGTGATGAGGTCGCACTCTACCAGGGACAGGCCGTTGTGTACGGCCAAGGTTTTGTACAAAGTGATGGCGGTCTTGGCCCCGGGCTGGGGGCGGCTGCGGACATAGACCTGCTTTTTTACCTCATCCTTCCAGATGAAGCCCTCCAATTTGCCCTCCCGGGGCTCCATGCGGCCCAGAACCGCACACAGGTAGAACTTGCTCAGCTCCCGGTCCTTGATCTTCTGGTTCATCACCCGCAGGGCCTCAGCCGTCTTGGCGGCGATGACGATGCCGCCGGTGTTGCGGTCAATGCGGTTGCACAGGGCAGGGGCAAAGGAGTTCTCCTTATAGGGGGACCACTCCTTCTTTTGATAGAGGTAAGCCTGGATGTGGGTGAGCAGGGTGTTGACCCGCTCCGTCTCATCCGGGTGGACCACCAGACCGGGCCGCTTATCCAAGAGAAGGATGTGCTCATCCTCATATAAAATATTCAGTTTGGGCTGATACAGGGAGAGAAAAGCGTTTTCCGGAGTGGGGCGGTCGAAGAATTCATCGTTGATGTATAGCTGCAATACGTCGCCCACCTGGAGCCGCACATCCCGCTTGGAGCCTTTGCCGTTCACCTTCACCCGCTTGAGACGGATGTACTTCTGGGCCAAAGGGGCGGGGAGCAGGGGGAGGGTTTTGGCCAGCCAGCGGTCCAGGCGCTGGCCCGCGTCGTTTTTTGCAATGGTAAATTCTTTCATGCCGCGTTCGTCCTTTGTACATCATTCTTAAGATAATCAAATTGCATCATAAAAAAATATATTTGTCAACAGCAAAAAAAGGTTTGACATTTTCCCGGGAGTTCATTATAATACTCTCCGTACCATTACGCGAGTATGGGGTCTTGCCCCGAAGGAGGAAACCGCATGCGGCTGGATTTAAGAGATGTGATCCTGGTCCCTGATGCGGAAAAGTCCTTCCAATGCCAGGTGGATCTGTCTGACCTGGAGTTTTATGGGCGTAAGCCCATCGTGCGGCCTGTTTTGGCCCAGGGGCGCGTGGTCAACCACGCAGGCGCTCTGGTCCTGAACGGAACGGCCCGCTCGGAACTGGATTTGGTTTGTGACCGCTGTGGGAAGGAATTTTCCCGGGAAAAAGTAGTTCCGCTGGACATGCTTCTGGCCACTGAGCTGGAGCAGGAGGACAGTGAGGATGAGATTTTCCTTCTGGACGGCAATGAACTGGATCTGGACGAGCTGGTCACCACGGCCTTTGTCCTTGCGATGGATACAAAGAACCTTTGCTCAGAAGACTGCAAAGGGCTGTGCGCCAAGTGTGGAGCCGATCTGAACCTCGGCCCCTGCGGGTGCAGACCTGAAGTGGATCCACGATTGGCGGCGCTTGCGCAGCTGTTGGATAAAGAAAGCTGAGTAGTCCAGAAGTGCTTCACGGCACATAAACCGAAGGAGGTGTCACCAATGGCGGTTCCTAAGAGAAAAGTGTCCAAGGCCCGGCGCGATAAGCGGCGCAGCTCCCACTGGAAGCTGGAGACTCCCGGTATCGTGACCTGCCCCAAGTGCGGTGCCTATCGGCTGCCTCACCGGATGTGCAAAAATTGCCTGACCTACAATGGCCGGTCTTTCGGCAAGGTGGAGGCTCAGTAATTTGCGAAAAAAAGACTGCTGTTTGGACAGCAGCCTTTTTTTTGCCCAAAAACCCGGGGCGGAGGATCTCCTCCGCCCCGCACTGTTTTTTTACATTTTGGCCAGCAGGTCCTCCAGCTCCTCCTTGGAGAAGGGGTAGACCCGGTCGCAGAACTGGCAGGTGAGCTCCGCCTGTCCCTGCTCCTGAATCAGAGACTCCAGTTCCTCCCGGCCCATGCTGATGAGGGCGCGGGCCACCCGGTCCCGGCTGCAGTAGCACCGGTACTCCACCGGATGGGTCTCCAGAATCTCCAGCTCAAAGTCGGACAGCACTGCCTCCAGCAGGCCCTTGGCGTCCAGGCCGCCCTCCAGGGCGCGGCTCACCGAGCCTACCCGGCGGACCCCCGCCTCGATCTTGGAGATGATGTCCTCACCCGCGCCGGGCAGCAGCTGAATAAGGTATCCCCCCGCGCTGGTCACCGACTGATCGGTGCCTACCAGTACCCCCAGGGCGCAGGCGGTGGGGATCTGTTCGCTCTCCACAAAGTACATGGCCAGGTCGTCGGCGATCTCGCCGGAAAACAGGCCGATGGTGCCCACATAGGGCTCTTTCATGTTCAGGTCCTTGATGACGGTGAGGGTGCCGGAGGTACCCACGGCCCGGCCCACGTCCAGCTTGCCAGGTTCGATTTCCATGAGCTCCACGTGAGGGTTCTGCACATAGCCCCGTACATTGCCCTCGTTGTCCGAGACGGCCAGCACGGTGCCCAGGGGGCCGCCACCCTTAATTTGTAACGTAAGGGAAGCTCCGTCCTCCTTCAGCATGTCGCCCATCATGGAGGCCCCTAAGAGAGCACGGCCCAGGGCGGCGGTGGCTACGGGGAGCAGGGTGTGAATCTGCCGGGCCCGCTCCACCAAATCCCGGCCAGTGATGGCCACAGCCTTGACCAGGCCGTCGGCGGTAATGGCTCTTACCAATTCGTCGCGCATAAACAAGAATTCTCCTTAAATTTGAGTGGTTAAGTTGGGATTTTTCCGGGCGGTGAAGAAGATGCGGTCCTCTCCAGGTTTGGGGGCGCGCATTTTCAGATTGCCATACTGGCGGATGTCCTGAAAACCCGCCTGAGTGAGATATTCCACCAGCTCCTCAGGCTCGTAGGACCGCTCCCGGTGCAGCTCCTCCCCCCGCTCCCACAGGCCGCTCTCCTCGTCCAGACGGAAGATGTCCATAAAGTAGGAACAGATGCGGCTGCGCTTGGAGTACTCAGCGCGCCACACGCAGTAGGCGTCCTCCGTCTCGTCCAGAAAAACCTGGCCGTCCAGCCCCTGGAGCTTCTCCGGGGTGTTGATATCGAAGAGAAACAGGCCGCCGGGCATGAGAAACAGATAGACCCGTTCAAAGGCCTTCTGCAGCTTTTTAGGGTCGGTGACATAGTTGACGCTGTCCAGGCAGCACACACAGGCGTCGATTGTGCCGTACAGGTCCAGCTTGTCCATAGACTGACACAGGAAGATGGGGGCAATCCCGTCCACATCCTGGTTTTTCTCCGTCGCCTCGGCCAGCATCTCCGGGGACAGGTCCACCCCGATCATCTCATAGCCCCGCTGGGCCAGCTCCCGGGTGAGAGAGCCAGTGCCGCAGGCCAGGTCCAGCACCGTGTTGCCGGGCAGCCCCCGGCGGCGGAAGTGGGCCTCAATATAGTCGGCCCAGGCGGAGTAGCCCACATCGGTGGTAAACTCGTCGTAACAGCCTGCCAGAAATCCGTAGCTGTTCATTTTTTCTGCTCCTTGAGGCGGGGCAGAATGGTGCGGTAGCCGTTGGCTCCGTAGTGGAGACAGCGATTTACCCGGCTAATGGTGGCACTGGAGGCCCCGGTGCGCTCCAGAATTTCGCTGTAAATAAGGCCGTCATCCAGCAGCATGGCCACCTCCATACGCTGCTCCATGGCCTTCAACTCCGACACCGTGCACAGGTCCTGCAAAAACTCCCGGCACTCCTCCACGCTGTGAAGCTCCAGCATGGCCTGATACAGCAGGTCGCTGGAGGGTTTCTCATAAAACTTGGACATGGCGGCTCCTTTCTCCCGATGGAAGATAATCAATCGAGTTTTATTGTAACACACTACCTTGTGAAAGTAAAGAGAAGCGACACCTTTTCTCCGCCCTTTTCATAGGATGGGCGGAAAAAGGGGGGATGTTTCATGAAAACGCGGGAATTACCTCAGCCGTGGCAGGTGGTCTGGAAGAAGGAGAAGAAGGAACTGCGGCTGCGGAAAGAGCCGGTCCTTTATTTGGAGCTGTCCTGGCCGGAGATCCAGCGGGGCGGCAGCGGAGGACGGCGGGTGAGTCAGTATTACCGGCGGGTGGTTCATGCCTGGAAGAAGCGGTGGGAGAAAGCTTTGTACTGCCGGGCCTGTCTGGACCTGGCAGCCTGCCAGGAACAGGGGAGTGCGTTCCGTCCCTGGAGCGCCAGGCTGGAGGGAAAGGTGACCTTCCAGGATGAGGAGAGTCTCAGCATTGTAATGGACGCCTGGGAGGACTGGGGGGATGGACGGCCCCTCCAGGTGCGCACCGCCGACCTGTGGACGGTGCCGGACGGGCGGCCTCTGTCCAAGGGACGGTGCTGGCCGGAGCGGCGGGAACGGCGCAAACTGTTTCAGGATCTGGCGGAGCAGGGGGAGAAGCGGCGGAAAAACGGGGATTGCTTTCTGGACCCGGACTTCGCCAAAAAGCTGCCCCGCTCCCTGTCCTGGCGGCGGTGCGCCCGTACAGAGGAGGGGCTGGAGTACTATGCTCCACAGGGAACACTGGCCGTTCCGGTAGAGGGGGTCGTGGCTTTTCAGGCACCCATCCCCAGCCCGAAGGCGAAAAAAAGGAAAAAAACGCTCCCGTCCAAAGCGTGACGGGAGCGGAGTAAGGTCTTTATTCCGTTGTCCGGGGGCGCAGGACGGAGAGAACAGCGCCCAACAGAATGCCCACTACGGCGGGCAACACCCAGCCCAGCTTGACATCGGCCAAGGGGATGCTGTTCAGCAGAGTGTCCAGGCCAAACAGAGGAACCTTCAGGTTCTGCAGGGTGTACAGAATGCTGGCCACCCCCGTGAAAGCGATGCCCACGGGATAAATGGCCCACAGCCTCTGAAGAGAGGCGGGCAGGAAGGAGAGCAGGATCAGCACGATGGCCGGGGGATAAAGAATGTTGAGAATGGGCCCCGAGATGGCAAGAATCTGGTTGAGTCCGGCGTTGGCGATGACCATGCTGATCACAGCGAAAAAGGCCGCCCAGGCGGGAACGGGAAATTTGGGCACCAGGGTGTTGAAATAGGACGCGCAGGAGCTGATGAGGCCCACGCAGGTGTTGAAACAAGCGATGATGAACACCGCCGCCAGCAGAACCGAGCCGATGGGGCCGAAGATCTCCTTGACCACGTTGGCCAGGGTGACGGCGCCGTTGGTAGTGCCGGGAAAAGCGCTGCCAGACTGGGCGCCGATGTGGGCCAGCATGGAGTAGACCACGGCGAAGAGAATGGCGGCAATGACGCCGGCCCGGATGGTGGTGCGCAGCACCGGCCGCTCCTGTGTGACGCCCAGGGCCTTGATGTTCAGAACAATGACAATGCCGAAGTTTAAACCCGCAATGGCGTCCATGGTCTGGTAGCCGGTGAGAAAGCCCTCCACCGGAGCGATGTGGTCGTAGGGGGCCAGAGCGGGGCCGTATTCTCCCACTGGATGGATGAGGCAGCCCAGGAAGATCGCCGTCACCAGCACCAGCAGCATGGGGCACAGAATCTTGCCCAGGCGGCTGGTAAGCCGCTCGGGGTGGAGGGCCACCACAAAGGCTGCGGCGAAGAAGATCAGGGAGTACCCCAGCTGAAACCAAGTGGTGGAGGTGCCGGCGGGGAGGAAGGGAGGCACCGCCATCTCAAAAGAGGTGCTGGCGGTGCGGGGGATGGCCAGGCAGGGGCCGATGGACAGGTAGATCAAAATAGTGAAGATGGATGCGAACAGGGGATGGACCCGGCTGGCCAGGGTGTTCAGGCTGCCAGACCGGACTACCGCCACCACACTCAGGATGGGCAGTCCAATGGCGCTGATCGCCAGACCGGCCATGGCAGGCCAGGTCTGTACCCCGGCCAGTGCCCCCAACTGGGGCGGGAAAATCAGATTGCCTGCGCCAAAGAACATGGAAAACAGGGTGAAACCAACCAGCAGTTGATTTTTGCGGCTGAGCTGCTGCATAGAGAAATCTCTCTCCTCTCGATTTTTTCCGCTTGTGTTTCCTGCGGGCGGAGTAAAGATGATAACTGCGCATTCAAAAAACGTACGGATAACTTTATTATAGACGCAATCCATAAAAAAAGGAAGGAGAAGAATGCGAAAACCGGGCGAAATGATGGGAAAAACTAGAAAAAGCGGGAAGAGAAAATTATTTTAAAAAAAGTGTTGACAATCTCGGAAAGTTTGCTATAATAACACCTGTGCTTGCGACAAGGAAACAAGTTGCGAGACAAAAACAAAGAAATAGCGGGATTGTGTAAGGGTAGCACGACAGACTCTGACTCTGTTTGTGAGGG
>CABVDR010000019.1 GCA_902497145.1 uncultured Oscillospiraceae bacterium | reverse complement strand
GGCCTCAAACTCGCTGTCGGCGATGATCACGTCGAAGTGGTCGATCTGGGAGACCATGGCCCGGGTCTTTTCGGTGTGGGAGGCGGAGTCCTGGAAGTACTGGCTGACCCGGTTTTTCAGGGCCTTGGCCTTGCCCACATAGATGACGGTGCTGTGTACGTCCTGCATAATATACACGCCCGGCTTCAGGGGCAAGGCGTGGGCTTTTTCTTTTAACTCGTCAAAGGTCACGGACTGCCTCTCCTCCCTTCCGATTCTGATTTTTTGTCCCAGAGCGGGGCAGCGCGCTACCACTCTGTGCCGTTCAAGCATATGAGAAGCAAAAAGGCACCGCCGCAGCGGTGCCTTTTCCGTTTGGAAACTTGATTACTCGGAGAAATCAGAGGAAATCATCTTAAACAGGGCCTCTACCGCTTCCTTCTCGTCGGGGCCGTCGGCGATCAGCTTGATCGGAGTGCCCTTCACGATCCCAAGGGACAGAACGCCCAGCAGGCTCTTGGCATTCACCTTCCGCTCGTCTTTCTCGACCCAAATGGCGCTCTTAAACTCGTTGGCCTTCTGGATAAAGAAAGTAGCAGGTCTGGCGTGCAGCCCAACCTGGTTGTTTACGACCGCTTCCTGACTATACATACAACCGTACCTCCGCACTCGTCATATTGTGTCCTTAGCATAGCAGATTTATGCCGTTCTCGTCAATGACATTTTTCACAAATCTATACAAAACTGTCCCAAAAAATTCCGGGAGCGCACTTCTTTCGTCTGAATGACGATTTTCTGTTTTTATTCAAAAATATTTTTGTGCATTTTTTGTTTCCTGTTTTATGCACTCACCCAATCATCGCAAGGTCACCACGGTCACACCGTCTTCCCCCTCGCCGTAGCGCCCGGGGCGGAAGGTTTTGACATAGCGGCTGCGCTTGAGATAGCTGCGCACGGCGTTGCGCACCGCGCCGGTGCCCTTGCCGTGGATGATGGTCACCGTCTCCAGCTTGCCCATCATGGCGGTATCCAGGAACCGCTCCACCGCCATCACCGCCTCGTCGGTCATCATGCCCCGCAGGTCGATCTCGCTGGGCACGGCGGCGGTGCGGATGGTACGCTCCGCCCGCTGGATGATCTTCCGGGTGGCCTTCTGGGTCTCGGTCTCCCCTTCCACCACCCGCACCTCGCTCTGCTTGGCGGAGATCTTCAAAATGCCCGCCTGGAGCTGGAGAGAGCCATCCTTGTTCACCGAGAGCACGGTGGCCTTGGTGCCCATTTTCAGCAGCTCCACCGTGTCGCCCACGGCGGCGTCCCGGGTGGGCGGGGGCGCTTCCGGCTCGGGGGCGGGACCGCCGACGTTCCGCTCCGCCTCGTTCAGAAGGCGGCGGGCCTCCGCCCGGCTGTCGTTTACCTGCTGCCAGTCCAGCTTGTCCTGCCGCTTTTTGATTTCTTTGAGCTCCTGGAGGGCCAAATCACTGGCCGCACGGGCCTCCTCAATGATGGACCGGGCCTCCGCCTGGGCCTTCTCCACCACTTTGGCCCGCTCGGCCTCCAGCTTATCCCGGTACTCCCGGGCCTTGGCGGCCGACTGCTCCATCTCCAGCTTCAGCTTTTTCGCCTCGGCCCGCTCGGCTTCCATCTCCTGCCGCTGCTGGTCCAGACGGGTGAGGACATCCTCAAAACGGACGTTCTCCGCGTCCAGCCGGGCGGCGGCCTTTTGGATGATATACTCGGGCAGCCCCAGCCGCCGGGAGATGGCAAAGGCGTTGGACTTTCCGGGAATGCCCAAGATGAGCCGGTAGGTGGGGGCCAGGGTCTCCACGTTAAACTCACAGGAGGCGTTCTCCACCCCAGGGGTGGTCATGGCGTACACCTTCAGCTCGGCGTAGTGGGTGGTGGCGGCCACGGCGGCCCCCAGTCCCCGGGCGCTGTCGATGATGGCGGCGGCCAGAGCCGCGCCCTCCACCGGGTCGGTGCCAGCCCCCAGCTCGTCCAGCAGGATGAGGGTGCGGTCGTCCGCCTCCTCCAGGATGCCCACAATGTTGGTCATGTGGGAGGAGAAGGTGGACAGAGACTGGGCGATGGACTGCTCGTCGCCGATGTCGGAGAGCACCCGGTCAAAGACCCGCACGGTGGAATCGTCCTTGGCGGGGATGTGCAGGCCGCACTGGGCCATGAGGGTAATCAGGCCGATGGTCTTTAGGGTCACCGTCTTGCCGCCGGTGTTGGGGCCGGTAATCATCAGGGTGTCGAAGGTGTCCCCCAGCTCCAGGTCGTTGGCCACCGCCTTTTTCTTGTCCAGCAGGGGGTGGCGGGCTTTCCGCAGGCGTAAAAACCTGTCGGACAGCTTGGGCTGGGTCCCCTCCATTTTCAGGGAGAGCTGTCCCCGGGCGAAGATGCTGTCCAGCCACACCAGCAGCTGATAGTCCTCCAGAATGTCCTCCTTGTGGGCGGCACACTGGGCGGACAGCTCGGCCAGAATGCGCTCGATCTCCTTCTTCTCCTGGGCCAGCAGCTCCCGCAGCTCGTTGTTGGCCTTCACCACCCCCATGGGCTCAATGAAGAAGGTGGAGCCGGAGGAGGACACGTCGTGGACCAGGCCGGGGATGGCGTTTTTAAACTCCGACTTCACCGGCACCACGTACCGGTCGGAGCGGATGGTGATGATGGACTCCTGGAGATACTTGGACTGGTTGGAGGAGATGAGCTTTTGCAGGATGTCGCGCACCTTGGCCTCGGTAGCTCGCATGTGGCGGCGGATGGAGGCCAGCTCACTGCTGGCCGAGTCGGCCAGCTCGTCCTCCCCCACAATGGAGTTGGTGATGGTGTCCTCCAAAAAGCGGTTGGGGGTGAGGGCGTGGAAGAGGTGGGAGATGGGGGTCTTTTCCTCGCTGTCCCCGTACTCCTTGGCGGTGCGGGCGCAGCGCAGTACCGCCGCCACCGCCAGCAGCTCCCGGGTGTTGAGGCTGCCCCCCATGTCCGCCCGGTGGAGGATGGCCCCCACGGGCTTAATGCCGGACAGGCCGGGGCTGCCCCGGAGCACCAGCATCTTCACCGCCGCCGTGGTCTCCTCCTGAGCCCGCTGCACGTCCTCCAGGTCGGTCATGGGCCGCAGGGCCAGGGCCTTCTCCTTGCCCTCCTGGGTGGCAGCGCAGGCAGAGAGCTGCTCCAGCACCCGGGGCAGCTCCAGAGTCATCATAGATTTTTCAAACAGGTCGGTCATTGGTTTCCTCCCGTTTCAACCATTCATTTAAAGGATGCCTTATTTTCTCATATTTCATGCTGTTTGACAAGGGGAACGGGCCCGGGAAGGGTTTTCCTCCTCCCGAGCCCGCTTTTCATCTGATTTTTGTTACCACAGCCCCTGCTGAAACCCGGTGAGATCGGGCTCCTCCTTGAGATCGTCCCACCGCCCGTCGCCGTAAAATGTTTCCTTCCGCGGGTCCCACCGATAACGGCTTTCGTGCCAGATTCCCTGGGTATCCTGAGCCAGCAGGGTCACCCAGCCGTCCTGCTCCCCCCGAAGCCACCGCTCCGCCGGTGTCCAGAACCGGGTCAGCTTTACCTCTACGTCTTCCTGCTGCCAGTGCTGGACCATCTCCTGGGGCCGGTAGGGCATGTTCTTAGGCCCGCCCACAAAGAACAGGAATACCAACGCAAAGGCACACCATTTGCCCACGCTGACCCATTTCTTTGGCTTACGCCAGGCCACCGCCGCCTTCACACGGGGAATAGCGCCGCACTCTCCAAAGGCCAGGGGCGCGCTCCACAGCATCTTCCCCGCCGCCAGCTCCACCAGGGTCTGGGCGTACTGCTTCCGCTGCTCCGGCCCCTCCAGGTCCCGCAGGGTCTTCTCATCGCAGGCCAGTTCTAAATCCCGGCAGAAATAGTAGTAGGCCACCCATACAATGGGGTTCCACCAGTACAGTACCAGGGTCACACAGGCCCATCCCTTCATCCAGCTATGGTGCAGCCGGAAGTGGTTTTGCTCGTGTCGCAGCACCAGCTCCCGCCGCTGGGGGGATAATTCCTTCTGAAGGTAAACCATGTTGTACTTATATCCGTCAATTCGTTCCCCCAACTCATACGCAAAGCTGGTTGGCAATCCCCGGCACAGGCGCACCGCAATGAGCCGTTCGTCCTTGCCCATGGGGAGCCCAGCCAACAGAGGGTCATCGGGCTCCAGAAGTTCTCCCTGCCGCCCCAGCGCTTTCAGTCGCTTGGTCTGACTCCACAGCCGCAGACACAGCAGCACCACGCCCGCCAACCATATCAGCTCCAAAGCAAGCAGCACTCCGTCGGTAAGGTCCACCCACAGGACCTTCCCCCACGGCAGGACAATGGCGTACTCCCCTGCCCCCCAATATGTGCTGGGCAGATAGGCCGGAATCTCATTGCTGACTCCTGAGATGCTGGTGCGTGGGGTAATGAAGTCCCGGAAGGTAACCGGCAGCAGATGAAAGACACAAGTCAGTTGGAAAAAAGCAGGCCACGCCGCGGGATACCACACCAGCACACCCAGCCAGGCCCGCTGCTGGGCCGTCAGGAGCCGGAGCAGCAGGGGCCGCAGCACCAGCATGGCACCCAGCAGCAGTCCCGCCGCAATTCCTATGTTCCAGAACTCCAGAAGCAGATCGGGGTTTATCCATCTGCCCATGATTTTCCTCCTCTCCGGTATACCGGTAGGCTTCTTGCTTTTTTACCAAAGCCCCTGCTGAAACCCGGTGAGATTGGGGGACTCAGACAGAGTATACCAGCTGTCGCTGCCATGAAAACCTCGGTCCCGGGTCCGATAGACATACATCTGCTCATGCCAGATCCCCTGAGTGTCCTTAGCCAACAGGGTTACAAAGCCATTCTGATCTACGCTCATCCAGCGCTCCGTTGGTGTCCAGCCGCCAGGCAGCTCTACTTCCACCGCCTCCTGCTGCCAGTACTGGACCAGCTCCTGGGGCAAGTAGGGGATGTTCTGGGGTCCGCCTACAAAGAACAGGAACACCAGGGCAAAGGCGCACCACTTGCCGTTTTTGACCCACTCCTTGGGCTTGTGCCAGGCCACCGCCGCCTTCACCCGGGGAATGGCATCACACTCCCCGAAGGCCAGGGGAACGTCCCACAGCATCTTCCCTGCCGCCAGCTCCACCAGGGTCTGTGCGTACTGCTTGCGCTCCTCCGACCCGGTCAGGTCGTCCAGGGTCTTTTCGTCGCAGGCCATCTCCAAATCCCGGCAGAAGAAGTAGTAGGCCACCCACAAAATAGGGTTCCACCAGTACAGGATCAGCAGCGCACCGGCCCACCCCTTCATCCACCCGTGGTGCAGGCGGATGTGGTTCCACTCGTGGCGCAGCACCAGCACTCGCCGCTGGGGGGACAATTCCTCCTGGAGGTAGATCATGTTGTACCGCTTCCCGTTGATCTTTTCCCCATCCTGGTACACAAAGCTGGTGGGCAGCCCCCGGCACAGCCGCACCCCCACCGGCTTATCCTCCGGCCGCCGGGACAGGCTGCGGAACAGCAGCGGGTCGTCGTCGGCCAGCAACAGTCCCTGCCGCCCCAGGGCTTTTATCTGGTTGGTGCGGCGGTAATACCACAGCAGCAGAACCGCTACCACACCGATCCAGAGCAGGGCCAGCGCCAGCACCATCCCATCGGTAATCTCTACCCATACTGCCTTACCCCCCGGCAGGGCCATAGCGTACTCCCCCGCTCCCTGGTAGTCCACTGGAAGGTAGGCGGGTAAATCATATGTACCTCCATCGGTGCGAGGAGTGATAAGATCCCGGAAGGTAACGGGCAGGATATGTACCCATCCCAACAGGCCAAAGGTGGTGCCCATCCCCGTGCCATACCACCCCAGCATCCACAGCCATGCCCGTTGCTGGGCCGTCATAAGTTTGAGCAGCAAGGGCCGCAGCAACAGCATGGCTCCCAGCATCAGCCCGGCGGCGATACCCATATTCCAAAGCATCAAAATGATCTTTACCAATATGTTCATGGTCTCACTCCTCCCGGGCAGCTCTCATTTCTTCATCTACCACAGCCCCTGCTGAAAGCCGGAAAGGTCGGGGGACTCAGACAGAGTAAACCAGCTGTCGCTGCCATGGAACTCTTGATCCCTGGTCCAATACACATAGATCTGCTTGTGCCAGGTCCCCTGGGTGTCCTTGGCCAGCAGGGTCACAAAGCCATCCTGATCTACGCTCATCCAGCGCTCCGCCGGCGTCCAGTCTCCAGGCAGCTCCACTTCCACCGCCTCCTGCTGCCAGTACTGGACCAGCTCCTGGGGCAGGTAAGGCATGTATTTCGGTCCGCCCACAAAGAACAGAAACACCAGGACAAAGGCGCACCACTTACCGATTTTGACCCACTTTTCAGGCTTGTGCCAGGCCACCGCCGCCTTCACCCGGGGAATGGCGTCGCACTCCCCAAAGGCCAGGGGGACGTCCCACAGCAGCTTTCCCGCCGCCAGCTCCACCAGGGTCTGGGCGTACTGCTTCCGCTGCTCCGGCCCAGGCAGGTCGTCCAGGGTCTTTTCGTCACAGGCCATCTCCAGGTCCCGGCAGAAGAAGTAGTAGGCCGCCCATAGGATGGGGTTCCACCAGAATATCACCAGCAATGCGCCAGCCCACCCCTTCATCCACCCGTGGTGGAGACGGATGTGGTTCCACTCGTGGCACAGCACCAGCTCCCGCCGCTGGGGGGACAGCTCCTCTTGGAGGTAGATCATGTTGTACCGCACGCCGTCTATCTTTTCCCCATTCTGGTATACAAAGCTGGTGGGCAGGCCCCGGCACAGACGTACCGCCACCGGCTTGTCGTCCGGCCGCCGGGACAGGCCGCGAAACAGCAGGGGGTCATCATCTTCTAGCAGCTGCCCCTGCCGTCCCAGAGCTTTCAGCTGGTCGGTGCGGCGCTTTTGCCACAGGTACAGAGCCACTGCCACACCGATCCAGAGCAGGCCCAGGGCGATCACCATACCGTCGCTGAACTCCACCCACACCGCCCTGCCCCCGGGCAGGGCCACGGCGTACTCGCCCGCACCTTGGTATTTTTCGGGCAGATAGGCCGGGATGTCATAGCTGATCGTGCCGGTGCGCGGCGTGATCAGATCCCGAAAGGTGACGGGGAGCAGATGAACTCTCCCCAACAGCTGGAACATGGATACAAGGCCTGTCCCGTACCACCCCAGCATGCCCAGCCACGTCCGCTGCTGAGCCGTGGTGATTTTCAGCAGCACAGGCCGCAGTATCAGCATGGCTCCCAAGATCAGTCCGGCTGTCGCGCCCACATTCCACAGCCCAAACATGATGCTAATCAGATTGCTTCCAATGAGCTGCACCCATTCCATGGTCTCACTCCTCCCAGGTGTGCCGGTCGATCAGCTCCTTCAGTTCCTCCGCCTCCTTGGCAGTGAGCCGCCGCCCGCTGAAAAAGGCGTTAAAGAGGCTGAGCATCCCCCCCGCCTGGGTGAGCAGCTCGCTGCCCTGCTCCTGCAGCACCTCCTCCCGGGTATACCGGGGGGTCACGGTGGCCTCCTTATTCTCCGCCGCCCCCTTGTGGGTCAGGCGGCGCAGGACCGTGTAGGTGGTGCTCTTGCTCCAGCTCAGCCGCTCTTTACAGGCGGCCACCAGCTGGGTGGAGTTGATGGGGGCCAGATCCCACAGCACTTCCATCAGCTTCAGTTCCCCCTCCGACAGCTTTTCCATGGTGTCACCTCCTTGGTTTATCTTAATAAACCCTTTCTCTACCTGGAGTTTATCACAATAAACCTCCCAAGTCAAGAAAAAGCGCGCCGCAAATTTTACGGCGCGCTGAATATTCTGTTTTAAACCGGCTGAGCCGTCTCCTTGCCCAATTTCCGGTAAACGGTGAAGTACATGGTGAGGATACAGGCCATGCCCCCCAACAGCTGGGAGATGGCCTCGGCGGTAAACACACCGGTGGTGCCCATCCAGATGGGCAGGATGACCGTGAGAGGCGCATTGATGATGGCCTTGCGCAGCAGGGAGAAGAACACCGCCTGCTTGGAGCGGCCCAGGCTGACAAACACGCCCTGCCCCGCCATTTGCAGGGACATGGGGATAAACAGGCAGAAGTAGATCCGCAGGGCGGGGATGCCGTATTGGATCACGTCGGGCTCGTTGCTGAAGATCCGGATCAAAAATCCCGGGAACAGCATGGCAATCGCCCAGAAGGCTGTGGCGTAGAGCACCGTCCCCGTCACGCTGAACCGGATGGACTGGCGCACCCGGTCATAGAGCTTGGCCCCGTAGTTGAAGCCGGTCACCGGCTGTGCCCCGTTGGACAGACCCTGCACCGGCATGGTGCACACCTCCCGCAGGGAGTTGATAATGGTCATGATGCCCACGTACAGGTCGCCGCCGTAGGCCTGGAGGGTGGCGTTGCACACCACCTGCACCAGACTATTGGTCAGGTTCATAAAGAAGCCGGACAGGCCCAGGGTGACGATCCGCTTCACCCGCCGGGCGCTGAGCTTCATGCACCCCAGGCGCAGCTTTAAAATGGCCTTGGGGCTGGTGAGAAACCGCAGCACCCACACCGCCGAGCATCCCTGGGCGATGACCGTTGCCAAGGCAGCTCCCTTTACACCCATGTCCAGCAGGAAGATAAAGATGGGATCCAGCACGATGTTCACCACCGCCCCCAGGCCCACCGTCATCATCCCCACCCGGCCAAAGCCCTGGGAGTTGATAAAGGGGTTCATCCCCAGGCCGATCATAACAAACAGGGTGCCCATGAGATAGATGGTCATGTAGGCGCTGGCGTAGGGATAGGTGGCGTCGCTGGCGCCGAAGAGGTAGAGAACGGGGCGGCGCAGGGCCAGAAAGAACACAGTCACCGCCGTACCAAAGATAAGTAAAAGTGTAAAGGCATTTCCCATCACATGCTCTGCCTCTTCACTGTCCCCCCTCCCCCGGTGGATGGAACACAGGGGGGCGCCGCCGGTGCCGCACAGGTTGGCAAAGCCCATAATGATGGAGATGATGGGAATGGTCAGACCCAGGCCGGTGAGGGCCAGGTGCCCGGGCAGCCGCCCCAAATACATCCGGTCCACCACACTGTACAGCACATTGATGAGCTGGGCGGCGGTCATGGGCACCGCCAGCGACATAATGTTTTTGGATATCTTGCCTTGGGAAAAATCGTGGGTCTGCACCATCCCCTGGAGCCTCCTTCTCTTCTGTTCCAATTCTTTACGCGATTTTAACATTTTACACCCTTCCGCCCGTTCCCGCAAGAGTGAAATAAAAAGCCGGAGGCCACAGGGCCTCCGGCGCAGGGGATGCTTGTATGAACGGTTTAACTGTTAAGCCGCTCCAGAGTACAGGTCTTGGCGATGCTCTTGCGGATGGCGGCGCGCAGCGGCAGCACCGCTGTGGGGGTGACGCTCAGCTCGTCGATGCCCATGGCCAGGAAGGTGGGCAGCAACTCCAGGTCGGCTCCCAGCTCCCCGCAGATGCCCACCCAGATGCCAGCCTGATGGGCGGCATCGGCAGTCATCTTCAAGGCCCGAAGCAAAGCGGGATGGTGGGGATCAAAGAACTTGCCCAGGTCGTTGCACTGCCGGTCGCAGGCCAGGGTGTACTGGGTCAGGTCGTTGGTGCCCACCGAGAAGAAATCCACCAGCTGGGCCAGCTCGTCGGCGATAAACACCGCCGCCGGGGTCTCGATCATAATGCCGATCTCGGTGTCCGGATTGAAGGGGATGCCCTCGGCGGTGAGCTCGTCCATCACCCGCTGGCAGGCCCGGCGGCACTCCTTCACCTCCCACACGCTGGCAATCATGGGGAACATGATGGCCACCTTGCCGTAGGCGCTGGCCCGGTAGAGAGCCCGCAGCTGGGTACGGAACACCTCGGGGCGGTTCAGGCAGATGCGGATGGCCCGCAGGCCCATGGCGGGGTTCTCCTCCTTGTGGAGGTGGAAGTAATCTACCTGCTTGTCCGCACCGATGTCCAGGGTGCGGATGATAACCCGCTTGCCCTTCATGGCGGCGGCCACCTCTTTGTAGGCCCGGAACTGCTCCTCCTCCGAGGGGTAGTCCTCGGAAGCCAGGTAGAGAAACTCCGAGCGGAACAGGCCGATGCCCTGCCCGTCGTTGGCCAGCACCGAGGCCACGTCCTCCGGCGAGCCAATGTTGCAGTACACATGCACCCGCTTGCCGTCCAGGGTCACGTCCTCCTGGCCCACCATGCTGCGCATCAGCTCCCGGTTCTCCTCCTGCTTGGCCCGGCGTTCCTCCAAAGAGGCCAGGGTCTCCCCGTCCGGCTCCAGAATCACTTGGCCGGTCTCCCCAACAATATAGGCCTGCTTGCCGTGGAAGTCCTCATTGAAATCCTCCCCCAAGCCGCAGACCGCCGGGATACCCATGGTGCGGGCCAAGATGGCAGTGTGGCTGTTTCCGGAGCCCTTCTGAGTGGCAATGGCCAGAATTTTGCTTTTATCCAGCTGGATAGTCTCAGAAGGGGCCAGGTCCTCGGCAGCCAGAATCACCGGCTTGTCCGAGTTGATGCCGCCCTCCACGACCCCCATCAGGTTGTTTAAAATCCGCCCGGTCACATCCTTGATATCGGCGGCCCGGGCCTGCATATAGGGGTCGTCCATGGAGGCCAGCATGGCGGCAAATTCCTCCCCCGCCTGCTGTACGGCATACTCGGCGTTAAACCCCTGCTCCAGCAGCTCGTCCATCGCTGCCAGGTAATCCTCGTCCTCTAAAAACATGGCGTGGGTCTCAAAAAGCACCGCGGCCTCGTCCCCCGCCTCCGCTCTGGCCTTCTCCGCCATGTCGCCCAGCTGCTGCCCGGTGCGCTCCTTGGCCTGCTCCAGCCGGCTGCGCTCCTCCTGCTCGTCGGCGCCGGTGCGCATCTCCACCTGGGCGGCGCTGCGGTGGTAGAAATAGATGGTCCCGTGTTCAATTCCCTTGGAGACCCCTTGCCCCTGAATGATCTTCATGTCTGTTTCCCTTCCCGTTTCTTCTCAGAAACGCCCGCTGTCTCCATCCGGCAGCGGGCGCCTCTCCTCTTCTTTTACAGGTTCTCCTTGAAAAACTGCTCCATGGCGGCGATGGCGGCCTCCTCGGAGGGACCCTCGGCGGTGACGGTAATCTCGTCTCCGGTCTTCACGCCCAGGCCCATCAGCTTCATCAGCTGGGTGGCCTTCACGCTCTTGTCTCCCTTGACCAGGTTGATGGTGGTGTCGGCAAAGGGCTTGGCCGCCTTCACCAGGGCGCCGGCGGGACGGGCATGGATGCCCAGGGGATCCTGAATCACATAGGTAAACTGCTTCATGGGTAAAACTTCCTTTCTATCATCAACAAATGGATTTTCAAACCGCTGGGACGGGCACACCTGTCCCCACGGCAGTTAGCATACGCTGCTTTGGGTAGAAAATACCCGCTGGATGTGCATGGCCAGATAGCCCACCTCCGCCTCGTCCACTTGCCGGCCCAGGCTGCGTTCCAGCTGGCGGCAGATCTCCTGGGCGATGTCAAAGGCCTCGGGGCAGGACTGGCGCATGATGGTGTTCACGTCCATGCTCAGCTTCTCCCCCTTAATGAGGCGGGCGGCCATATATTTGATGTGGCTCATCAGACGGTTATAGGACAGGGATGCCACGTCGATGACTTCCCCGGTGGCCTTCTGCACCAGATCCACGCACTCCCGGGTGATGGCGGCGGTCTGCATGGCCTGGGAGACCTGCATGGACTCCAGGGAGGAGTGGACATGCAGGGCGATATAGCCCAGCTCGTCGTCGCTGAACACCACCCCCGTCTGCTCCCGGATCAGCTCCCCGCCCCGGGCGGCCACCTGATATTCTTGGGGGAACAGGGCCTTGATGTCCGGGGTCAGGGGATTGCTGAGGGGCGCGTTTTTGGAGATGCGCTGGGCGGCAAAGGCGATGTGGTCGGCCATGGGCACCAGGATGCTGGTGTCCACCTGGCCGAAGGTATTCTTTGCGTCTAAAATGATGCTGTTGGCGATGCTCAGGTAGACGGGGTCGATGCGCTTGACCAGTTCCCGGGGATTGCCCCGGTCACACTTTTGGGAGAGCAGGTACACGGTCACCTCTCCCGAAAACTCCACCCGCTCCCCGGGCTTTCGTCCAAACCCAGCCCCTTTTCCCACCACCAGATTCTCCTGACGGTCGTCCAGGTTCTGGGCCAGCACCGCGTTATGGTTGAGTACTTTGGTAATTCGATACACGCTTCTCACCCCTTTTCTTCCTGGTTTTTAATTAGGATTCGTAAATATCCAGGGCCAGCAGGTCCTCACCCGGCTTCACATGGCCGGCCTTGAGCAGGCGCAGCTGCTGGTTGTCCTCCATGGTGGTAAACAGCACCGGCGAGGAGGTGGAGGAGGCGTTCTCCCGGATATAGTCCAGATCGAACTCCAGGAGCTTGTCCCCCTTCTTCACCTGGTCGCCCTCCTGTACCAGGGCTTTGAACCCCTGGCCCTTCAGGGCCACAGTGTTGATGCCCACGTGGATGAGCATTTCCACGCCGTCCTCGATCTCCAGGCCAATGGCGTGGTTGGTGTCAAAGACAAAGCTGATGGTGGCGTCGCAGGGAGCGGTGACCACACCCTCACAGGGAACGATGGTGGCGCCGTCGCCCATCATCTTCTCCGCAAAGGCCTCATCGGGAGAGGCGGTGATGGGGGCAGACTCCCCGTGGAAGGGGCTGCCGATGACGATGGTGCGCAGGAGGGCGCCGTGCTCCGGCTTGGCCTGCTCCTGGCTCTCCGCCTCCACCTGGGCAACGGGCTGTTCGGTACCGGCGGCACCGGAGCGCAGGTATGCCTCCAGATTGGCCTTGATGATGTTCACCTGAGGCCCGTAGACCACCTGAACGCCCTGGCCTTTCTGGATGATACCAGCCGCGCCGGTGGATTTCAGCAGCTGCTGGTCCACCTTGGCCGCGTCGTGGACGGTGCAGCGCAGGCGGGTGGCACAGCAGTCCACATCGGAGATGTTGGCCGCGCCGCCCAGACCCTGGGCGATGGCGGCGGACACCTGGTTCTCCCCGCCCCCTTCCTTCCGGGCGTTGTAGTCGGCCTTGGTGTACAGCTTGGTTTCCTGGTCGCCCTCCTCCCGGCCGGGGGTCTTGAAGTTGAACTTCTTGATGAGGAAGGAGAAGACGAAGTAGTACACCAGGAAGAACACAATGCCCAGGGGGATAATCAGCAGCCAGCTGGTCTTTTCGTTTCCCTGGAGGATTCCGAAGAGAGCCAGGTCAATAAAGCCGCCGGAGAAGGTCAGGCCCACGGTAATGTTGAGGATGTGGCAGAGCATATAGGCCAGACCCGCAAACACGGAGCTGATAACAAACAGCACCGGAGCCACAAACAGGAAGGAGAACTCCAAAGGCTCGGTGATGCCGGTGAGGATGGAGGTGAGAGCGGCAGACAGGAGCAGGCCGCCTACCTGCTTTTTCCGCTCCGGCTTGGCGCAGCGGTACATGGCCAGAGCCGCTCCGGGGAACCCGAAGATATACAGCACAAACTCGCCGGTAAAGCACCAGGTGCCAGCCGTGGAGAAGTGGGTGACGGTGGGGTCAGCCAGCTGGGCAAAGAAGATGTTCTGTGCACCGGACACCATGGTGCCAGCCACCTCCATGGTACCACCCAGGGCAGTCTGCCAGAAGGGCAGATAAAACACGTGGTGCAGGCCAAAGGGGATGAGCAGGCGCTTGATCATGCCGAACAGGAACGTGCCGAAGTAGCCCGAGCTGTACACCACCATACCCAGGGCGTTGATGCCCTCCTGGATGGGCTGCCAGACAAAGAACATGAGGATGCCCACCAGGGCAAAGACTAGGGTGCTGATGATGGGCACGAACCGGGTGCCTCCGAAGAAAGAGAGCACCTGGGGCATCTGCATCTTATAAAAGCGGTTGTGCAGAGCGGCCACACCCAAGCCCACGATGATACCGCCGAAGGCGCCCATCTGTAACGATGTGATGCCAAGTACCGTGGTGGTGGAGCCCTCCAGCATGTTCTCCACCCCGCCGGTCAGGCTGATCATGGCAGAGATGCTGGAGTGCATCACCAAAAAGGAGACGGCGGCGGCCAGGGCGGCCACCTCTTTCTCCTGCTTGGCCATGCCGATGGCCACACCGATGGCGAAGATCAGGGGCAGGTTGTCAAAGATCACGCCGCCGCATTTACTCAGAACCGTAAAAATAAAATACGGGACGGTACCCGGACCCATCAGGCCCAGGAGATTGTAGGTGGCAAGGGTCGTCTCGCTGGTAAACGAGCTGCCCAGGCCCAGCAGCAGTCCTGCCACCGGCAGGATGGCGATGGGGAGCATAAAGGATCTGCCCACACGCTGCAGCACGCCAAAGATTTTTTCTTTCATCGTGCAACCTCCTCAAACTGGTTCGGTCGGTCAGCTGCCCAGACGAAAAAAGCACTAACCGACAACTATTACATTTCTCTATGTAATAGCTAAGGTTAGTGCCTGACAGTACAGTAACACACCTATTTAAAATAGATTCTGGCGGGAGTATAGCATACCCACCACTGCCTGTCAATGCACCACTCAACATTTTCGACCAAATACACAATTATATACGTCATTTTTTGTGCGTAGTGCTAATTTCCTTTTTTGTCCCGCCCAAATGATTTGCCCCGGCTGGGGAAGGATGATAAAATAAAATCCTTCTCAAAGTGTAAAAGGAGGTACCGCCGGTGTCAAACGCTACCTTTACCAAGTTGATGATCGCCCAGGGGCTCAAGCGCCTGCTGAAGACCACTTCCTTTGTCAATCTCTCGGTGGGGGACATCGCCCGGGAATGCCGCATCAGCCGCAATACTTTTTATTACCATTTTAAAGATAAATATGACCTGATCTCCTGGATTTTTCATACCGAGATCACCTCGGTGGTCCGGGATGACATCTCCCTGGGCCACTGGCGGGAGAGTCTGCTGGCCCTGTGCAAGTACATGCAGGAGAACCGGGACTTCTACCTCAATGTCCTTCAGTTCCAGGGCCAGAACAGCTTTACCCAGTGCCTCATGGACTTCTACCAGGGGCTGGTGGCCCATCTGCTCTTCCACGCCGACAGTCAGCCCGCCCTCTCCCCCGCCCAGATCCGCACCGTCTCCCGCTTCTACGCCTACGGCATCACCGGCATTCTTCTGGACTGGGCCCACAACGGCATGACCGCCGACCCGGAACCCTCCGTCAATATGTTGGAAAAGCTGCTCTCCAGCGACACCGTTCATCAGATCCTGTCCACGCAGACCAGCCACGATCTCTCCCCCACAGTTTAGGACAGATTTTATATTTTGTCCTATTTTTGCGCATTTGTCTGATTTTGTATCTACTCAAGTTCTCTTGGGAACCATAAAATAATCTTAATATATACTCATTTTATGCAGGACTAAAACCTTCTCCTTATTTGGATGGACAGGGCAAGTTATTTTCTGGTTAAGGTAGGAGAAATTCAAATGAAGATCGCCATTATGACGGACAGCAACAGTGGGATTACCGCCCAGGAGGCGCAGCAGTTGGGGGTGGCTATGCTGCCCATGCCTATCCAGATCGATGGAACCCTGTACCTGGAGGGCGTCGACCTGTTTCCCCAAGAGTTCTATGCCCGCCTGGACCAGGGCGCGGAGGTATCCACCTCCCAGCCCTCTCCCGCCGACACGTTGGAGCTGTGGGACAAGCTGCTGGAGGAGTATGACCAGGTGGTCTACATCCCCATGTCCAGCGGACTCAGCGGCACCGCCGCTACCGCCGCCATTCTGGCCTCCGATGATCCCTATGAGGGCCGGGTCTTTGTGGCCGACAACAAGCGCATCTCCGCCCCCCAGCGTCAGTCCGTGCTGGATGCTCTGGCCCTCCGGGAGCGGGGCAAATCCGCTTTGGAAATCAAGCAGCGCCTGGAGGGGGCTGCCCTCCACTCCCAGATCTATATTATGGTGGACACCCTGCGCTACCTGAAAAAAGGGGGCCGGATCACCCCCACCGCCGCCCTGCTGGGCAGCGCCCTGAATGTCAAACCCATCCTCCAGCTCCAGGCCGGCAAGCTGGACGCCTACAAGAAAGTACGGGGCACCAAGGCCGCCAAAGCGGAGCTGGTCCGGGCTCTGGAGGCGAAGCTCCCCTGCCTGGAGGGCGAGGGCAAGCTCATTGTCCAGACCGCCTACTCCGGCTCCAGCGACCTGGGCGCGGAGTGGAACCAGTTTGTCCAGCAGGCCTTCCCCCAGTACCAGGTCTACTCCACCGTGCTCCCTATGAGCATCGCCTGCCACACCGGCCCGGGCGCCCTGGGCGTGGCCTGTGTGCGGGAGCTGCCAATGGATTAATCAAAGACGCAGAAAACCGCGGTTCCATCTTGGGAACCGCGGTTTTTTAATGCCGTTTGGACGCTTTCAGACGGGCCAGTGCCCGTGCCAGTGCAGCCTTGGAATTGTAGTAGTCCCGCATGCTCAGCTTCTGGCGCAGGCGCTCCTCGGCACGCTCCTTGGCGGCCTCGGCACGGGCCCGGTCGATCTCCTCGGGACGCTCAGCGGAAAATACCAGCACCATCACCCGGTCCGGCATGATCTCCACCAGCCCCTGGCTGACCACCGCCTCGTGCCACTCCCCGTCGGCCCGGTAGCGCAGCTCACCAGGCTCCAGAGCGGTCACCGCTGGCTCGTGGCCGGCCAGTACGCCCAGGGAGCCGTCGATGGCGGGCACGGACAGCTCCTGGGCCTCGCCAATAAAGAACTGCCGGTCAGGGGTCACGATCTCCAGGTGGAACTGCCGCTCCTCGGCCATGTCACACCACCCCCATGTCCTTGGCCTTCTTGCGCACCTCGTCCACGCTGCCCACCATGCTGAAGGCAGCCTCGGGCAGGTTGTCCAGCTCGCCGCCCAGGATGGCCTCGAAGCTGCGCAGAGTGTCCTCCAGCTTCACAAAGCGGCCCTCCATGCCGGTAAAGGTCTGGGCCACCGAAAAAGGCTGGGAGAAGAACTGCTGGATGCGGCGGGCACGCTCTACGGCTGCCTTGTCGTTCTCGCTCAGCTCCTCCATGCCCAGGATGGCAATGATGTCCTGTAACTCCCGGTAGCGCTGGAGCAGCTCCTGCACGGCCCGGGCGGTCTTGTAGTGCCGCTCCCCCACGATGTCGGGCTCCAAAATCCGGGAGGTGGACTCCAGGGGATCCACAGCCGGATAGATGCCCTGCTCCACGATCTTACGGGAGAGCACCGTGGTGGCGTCCAGATGGGTGAAGGTGGTCGCCGGGGCGGGGTCGGTCAGGTCGTCCGCCGGGACATAGACCGCCTGGACTGAGGTGATGGAGCCATCCGGCCCATCAGGGCGGAGACCTCGCTGCCCGCCTGGACGTAACGGAAGATGTTGTCAATGAAGAGCAGCACGTCCTGATGCTGCTGGTCCCGGAAGTATTCGGCCATGGTCAGCCCGGTAAAGGCCACACGCATACGGGCGCCGGGGGACTCATTCATCTGCCCAAAGACCAGGGCGGTTTTCTCAATAACGCCCGACTCATTCATCTCCCGCCACAGGTCGCTGCCCTCACGGGTACGCTCGCCTACGCCGGTGAAGATGGAGTAGCCGCCGTGCTGGGTGGCAATGTTATGGATCAGCTCCTGAATGAGCACCGTCTTGCCCACGCCGGCGCCGCCGAACAGGCCGATCTTACCGCCCCGGGCGTAGGGGGCCAGCAGGTCGATAACCTTAATGCCCGTCTCAAAGACGTCCACCACGGGGCTCTGGTCGGCAAAGGGCGGAGCTTGGCGGTGGATGGACCAGCGCTCGTTGGTCTTGACCTCGCCCTTGCCGTCGATGGGTTCGCCCAACACATTAAACATCCGGCCCAGCACTGGCTTGCCCACGGGAACGGCGATGGGGCCGCCAGTGGAGACCACCTCCATGCCCCGGCCGATGCCCTCACTGGGGGCCAGCATGAAGCAGCGTACCGTATCGTGGCCCACGTGCTGGGCCACCTCCATGACCCGCTTCTCCTCCCCTACCATCACATACAGGGCGTCCTGAATGGAGGGCAGAGCGTCCGGGGGAAATGCCACATCCACAACCGGTCCCTGGACCTGTACAATTTTTCCTTTTTGCTCGTGCAAATTCGCCACACACCTTTCTGTGACACTGTGTCAGCCCACCGATCAGCGGGCGTTCTGGGCCCCGCCGGCCACCTCGGTAATTTCCTGAGTGATGGCCGCCTGCCGGGCCCGGTGGTAGGTCAGGGACAGCTTTTTCAGCATATCCTTGGCGTTGTCGCTGGCCGACTCCATGGCGGTCATTCGGGCACTCTGCTCCGAACAGTAGGACTCCACCAGAGCGCCGAAAATCATGCCCTGCACATAGTTGGGCACGATGTTGTCCAGCACCGCCTCCTCCGAGGGGATATAGCGGATCTCCTGACGGTATCCGGGATCGTCTGCCTTGTCCCAGGGAAAGTCCTCCCGCACCAGAGGCAACAGCTTCTGCTCCCGCACCTCCAGGCGCAGGGCGGAGACCATCTCGGTGTAGATAATGTACACCTCGTCCAGCTCCCGGTTGAGGAAGCGGCCCACCACCTCATCGGTGATCTCGCCGGCCCGGCGCATGGTGGGGTTTTGAGCCACGTAGTTAAAATCCTCTTCAAAGGGGATGTTCCGGTTCTGACAGTAGACCCGGCCCACAATGCCCACCACAAACAGGGAGAGGTCCTTTTTCTCCTCCACCCGCTGCTGGGCCAGCTTCAGCACATTGTGGCTGTACGCACCGGCCAGGCCCTTGTCGCCGGTGACCACAATATAGCCCACCTTCCGCCTGTCCCGGGGCACATCGGGCCGCTGATCGAAAAAGCTGTGCTCCAGCTCCGGAGAGTGGTGGAGGATGTGGGCGATGGTTTCAAATATTTTCTTGAAATAGGGGACGGTGTTGTCCAGCCGTCCTTTGGCTTTGCGCAGATTGGCCGAGGAGATCAGATACATGGCGTTGGTGATCTTCAGGGTCTGCTGCACACTTTTGATCCGGGTGCGGATCTCTTTGATTCCAGCCATCGATCCTCGCCTTCCTTTTTATGCCTGGGCCTGGGGCAGCTTCTCCTTCTTATAGTCCGCCAGGGCGGCCCGGATGGTCTCCACCGCCACGCCGGACAGGTTGCCGGTGCGCTGCACCTCGGCGGTGAGCTCCCAGTGCTCCTGCTCCATGCGCTTGGCAAACTCCAGGGCAAACTCCCGCACCTGGTTCAAAGGCACCTCATCCAGCAAGCCGTTGGTGGCAATGTAGAGGAGGATGGCCTGCTGGCTCACCTTCATCGGCTGGTACAGGGGCTGCTTTAACAGCTCCAGCAGCCGCTTGCCGTGGTCCAGCGTCTTCTGGGTGGCCTGATCCAGGTCAGAGGAGAACTGGGTAAACACCTCCAGCTCCCGGAACCGGGCCAGGTCGATACGCAGAGTACCGGCAGTGCGCTTGATGGCCCGGGTCTGAGCCGCGCCGCCCACACGGGAGACGGACAGACCTACGTTGACGGCGGGCCGCTGTCCGGAGAAGAACAGATCGGTCTCCAGATAGATCTGGCCGTCGGTGATGGAGATGACGTTGGTGGGGATATAGGCAGACACGTCGCCCGCCTGGGTCTCAATGATGGGCAGGGCGGTCATAGAGCCGCCGCCGTACTCCTCTGTCAGGCGGCAGGCCCGCTCCAGCAGACGGGAGTGAAGATAGAACACGTCGCCGGGGTAGGCCTCACGGCCGGGGGAGCGCTTGAGCAGCAGGGACAGGGCCCGGTAGGCCACAGCGTGCTTGCTCAGATCGTCATACACAATGAGTACGTCCCGGCCCTGCTCCATAAAGTACTCGCCCATGGCCGCGCCGGAATAGGGGGCGATGTACTGCAAGGGGGCGGGATCGCTGGCGGGGGCGGAGACGATGATGGAGTACTCCATGGCCCCGTGCTTTTGCAGGGTGTCCCGCACATGGGCCACCGAGGAGGCCTTCTGGCCAATGGCCACATAGATGCAGATCACATCCTGGTCCTTCTGGTTGAGGATGGTGTCCACCGCGATGGCCGTCTTGCCGGTCTGGCGGTCGCCGATGATCAGCTCACGCTGGCCCCGTCCGATGGGCACCATGGAGTCGATGGCCAGAATGCCGGTCTGCAGGGGGACATTGACCGGTTCTCTGGAAATCACGCCGCTGGCCTCCCGCTCGATGGGGCGGGTGTCGGCGGCGTGGATGGGTCCTAAGCCGTCGATGGGGTTGCCCATAGCATCCACCACCCGGCCCAGCAGAGCCCGGCCCACCGGGACGTCGGCAGGGCGTCCGGTCCGGGTGACCCGGCTTCCTTCGCCCAGTCCCTCTTCCCGGCCCAGCAGCACGCAGCCCACGGTCTCCCGGGACAGGTCCATGACCATACCCTTGACCCCGGTCTCAAATTCCACCAGCTCGCCGTAGACCGCCCGGTCCAATCCCTCTACGGTGGCGATCCCGTCGCCCACCTCCAGCACCCGGCCGGTCTCGCTGCTGTCCTGGCCCACCTGGAAGCCCTTGACGGTCTCCCGCAGGCTTCCCATGAGCTCTTCCATGCTCTCGCTGACCGAGGCGCCCTTCTCCAGGCCCTTGGCCAGCCGCTCCAGACGGCCCTTGACGCTGCGGTCATAGGTCACACCCTGGACCTCCAGCACAAAGCCGCCCAGCAGCTCCGGGTCGATCTTTACCTGCAAAACCACCCGGTCCAGATTCCGCAGGCGGCACACTGCCTTGCGCACATCGTTCAACGCCGCCTGATCGGGCTTATGGGCACAGGTCATGACACATACTGCGCCGCCGTCGGCCGCCAGCTCCAGCTGATGGACCTCCTCCAGGATGTCCGGGAACAGGTCCAGATGGCCCTCCTCCGCCAGCAGACAGAGAAATGCCTGGAGCGGCTCCAGCCCAGCCAGAGGGGCAGCGGAGCGGATCAGCTCTTTCTTCTCCTCCACCTGTACTGCGGAGCTGGTGAGCGCCTTCCACAGCTGCGTTTGCTCCAGCAGCTCCTGGGCCGCGCCGGTCAGTCCCATATCGTCGGTCTGAGCCAAATCATACAAAGCAGCGGCATAACGCTGAATCAGTTCTGTCATTTCTCTTCACCTGCCTCCGCCAGGAAATCGTCCAGAATGGCCCGGTCCGAATCGGAGTCCAGAGCCTTCCGGGTCACCTTGGAGGCCGCCTCCATGGCCAGCTGAGCCACCTCACGCCGGGCCGTGCGCAGCATCTCGTCCCGCTCGGCCTGAGCCCGGGCCTTGGACTGCTCCCGGGTACGCTGGGCGTCCTCCTGAGCCTGGGCCAGGATGGCCTGGTACTCCTTCTCACCCCGGGTCTTGGCCTGGGACAGGATGCCGTTGGCCTCGGTGCGGGCCTGGGCCAGCCGATCCTCATACTCCTTTTTCAGCTCATCGGCCTTCTGCTTTTCTCCGTGGGCCTCGTCCAGCGTCTGCTGGATCAGTGCGGCCCGCTCATCCAGTACCTTGTTCACCCGCCCGAAGAGCAGCTTTTTCAAGATAAAATAGAGAATCAGCAGATTGAGAACGGTGAGCGCAATGGTGGAAATCTGAAATTCCAACATGGCTGCTTTCCCCCTTCCGTTCTCAGCCCATGAACAAAATCAGCAGAGCAGTGATAAAGCCAAAGATGGCGGTGCCTTCTGCCAGGGCGCAGCCCAGAAGCAGGGCGCTGTTGATTTTGCCGGAGGCCTCGGGCTGGCGGGCAATGGCCTCGCTGGCCTTGCCGGTGGCAATCCCGATTCCGATACCGGCGCCGATACCGGTCATAACAGACATTCCGATCGCAAGCATTCCAATTTCCATGGTAAAGTTCCTCCTTAAAATTGGGGAGCGGCACAAAGCCTTACTCCTCGTCCTGAATTCCTTCGCCGGTAAACAGCGCGGTCAAAAATACGAACACAACCGCCTGGATGGTGCCGTCAAACAGATCAAAGTAGATGCTGAAGGGCACGGGCACCACGGCCGGGCAGATGAGCTTGATGAGCTCCATAATAATGAAAGCGCCCAAGATATTGCCGAAGAGACGCATACACAGGGCCAGGGGCCGGATGATGATCTCCATCAGGTTGATGGGCAGAAGCAGGGGCATGGGCTTGGCAAACTGTTTCAAGCCGCCCAAAACACCCCGGTAGCGGAACTGGGCCCCGTAGATCAAAAACGCACTCATGACCGCCAGGGCCGCAGTAACGTTGATGTCCTTGGTGGGGGGCACCAGGCCGAAGATCCCAATGATGTTGCTGAGCAGAATGTAGAGCGCGATGGTTCCCAGGTAGGCCGCGAAGCGCCCACCGTGTTTCCCAATGCTGCTGCTGGCAAAGTTATTTAAAAACTTCACCGCTTCCTCCAACCCAACCTGAAGCTTCCCAGGGTTTTCCACCTTCAGGTTTCTGGTCAGCAGCAGAGCTGCCAGGATCAGCACCGCCATCACGATCCAAGACACCACCACCGACTCGGTGACGGGAATCCCCTTGCCTATGGGAATGGTAAAGGCCGTGGGCGTTTGCAGTTCCTCCAGCAGCTTCTCCTTAATCTGTTCCAAATAACCACCTCCCGGATAGTCCCGCGCGGTTTTCCGCGCATCACAAAAGACCATCCTTATCTTAAGCATGCAGTCCGGCTTTGGAAAGCCTTTTTAAAGTAAAAAAAATAAATATTCCCTGTTTCCGCTCCTGGACCAGTCCTGGTATTTTATGCGTTTTCTTCCCTTTTTTGTCTCATTTTGTTTGTTTTCCTCCAGATGTTTGACAGTGGCAGTGAAAGTACTTATAATAAAAATTATCAAGGTCCAACCTCACTCACCGCGTATCTGTCCCGTGTCCTGATGCCGCAATTTATGGAGGGGTATAGGAATGAAGCTTTACAGTTCAAAAACCTTACGCCAAAAGATCCAGACCCTGAGCCTGTTCCTGATCCTGACCACCGCTGTTCTGGGAATGACCACCACCCTGGCCTTCTCCCTGCGGATGGAGTACGACAATCTGGACCGGAACCTGATGAACTCCGCCATGGTGCTGGCCCAATCCCCCGATGTGGCAGACGTACTGTCAGGCCGCTCTGACCCGGAAGTACTCACCGACTATTTGGACAGCACCATCTCCCGGGTCACAGACATTGACGCCATCGTGGTGGCCGACACCCAGGGTACTATTGTATACAGCCCCGACCCCTCCTATGTGGGCACCACCTACCCGGAGCTGGACTCGCTGTCCGTCCTCCACGGTGAGGACAGCGAAGTGGATACCGGCGCTGGCATCTCGGGGGCGGAACACCGGGCACAAGCCGCTGTCCACGACCAGAACGGCACCCTGCTGGGCTTTGTGTCGGTGGGCATCGGCGTGCGCAGTGTAAACCGCATCGTGCTGGATACGGTGGCCTGTTTTCTGATCCTCACCTGCGTGGCCACCAGTGTGGGCCTGGTCTTGTCCCGGCACCTGTCCCTTTCGATTAAAGAATCCCTTATGGGCTATGAGCCTGATACCTTCCAGCGGATGTTCCACCAGCGAGAGGGCGTTCTGGATGCCCTGGAAGAAGGTATCCTGGCCATTGACACCGACTCCCGCATCGTCTATATGAACCAGGCCGGCCTGCGCATGGTCAACGCCAAGGATCTGGACAGCGTTCTGGGGAAGGAACTGCATGAGATCTATCCCGACTCCCGCCTCTCCCGTCTGTTGGTCACCGGCAAGTCGGAGTATAATGTCCATCTCTCCCACATCCCCGGCCTGCGCACCGCCCTGTCCGACCGGATGCCTATTTTGGAAAACGGCAAGGTAGTGGGCGCGGTGGCCATCTTCCGGGACCGCACTGAGGCCACTGCCCTGGCGGAGGAGCTCACCGGCGTGCGCCATTTGGTGGAAGCTATGCGAGCCTACACCCACGAATTTGTCAACAAGCTCCACACTATCCTGGGCATGATCCAGTTGGGGCAGGTAGAACAGGCTGAACAGTATATTTTGGACATCTCCGAGGTCCACCACCAGTCGGTGAGCCGGGTGATGAATCAGATTCAGGACACCGCCGTGGCGGCTTTGCTGGTGGGCAAGACCAGCCGGGCCGCCGAACTGGGGATCCACATGCAGCTGGACCCCAAGAGCTCCCTGTCTGCGGATGAGCGCTTCCTCCCCTCCGGTGTGCTGGTGACCATTCTGGGCAACCTCATCGAAAACTCCACCGAGATCCTCAACCGTTCCTCTTGGAAGCTGCGGGAAATCAACGTAAGCATCCGGGAGAAGGAGAATAAATTGCTTCTGTGCGTGGAGGATACTGGCCCAGGTATCGTACCCGAACTGCTGCCTTACATCTTTGAGCCCAACGTCTCCACCAAGGGAGACGGCCATGGCATCGGTTTGTCCCGGATCAAGGACCTGGTCAACGTGTACCAGGGGGAGATCCGGGTGGAGAGCGAACCCAAATCTGGCACTTCCTTCTTCCTTACGTTCTACGCCCAGGGAAAGCGGAGCTGACCCTTTTCCCCTTGATACTTTGGAGGTCTATATGTATCAAACTGTCATTGTGGAGGACGATCCCACAATTTCTATGCTGCACCGGACTTTTTTGTCCCGGGACAGCCGCTTTATCTTGGCGCGGGCCTTTCCCAACGGCGATGCCGCTTTGACGTGGCTTCTGCACCACCCTGCCGACTTGATTATTTTGGATGTGTATATGCCAAAAATGACTGGCCTGGAGTTGCTGCGCTCCCTGCGCTCCGCCGGGATCGGGATTGACGCCATTATGGTCACCGCCGCCAACGACAGCAAGACGGTTGACGCCCTGCTGAAGCTGGGAGTCATTGACTATCTGGTCAAACCCTTTGCCTCCAGCCGGTTCCAGCAGGCTCTGGATACCTTCTGTCAGCACCGGGAGGCGGTCTCCCATGACAGTGTCAGCCAGCAGGAGCTGGATGCCCTCTTTCCCTCCTCCCCCACCCCGACCACTGCCGCTCTCTCTGTTCCTAAGGGACTGCAGGTCCGCACCTTGGACCGCATCCGGGACTGTCTGCGCCAGATTCCCCAGGGCGGCGCTACCTGCGAAAAGATTGCCGAGTGCTCCGGCTTTTCTACCGTCACCGTGCGCCGTTACCTCTCTTATCTGGTGGACGAGGGGGAGGCGGTCAGCCAGATGAACTACGACACCGGCGGCCGTCCCTGCATGCTCTACCGCCCGCTTTCTTGAAAGAAAGTTTGGCAAAGAACTTTCTGCAAAGCTTCGCTTTGCCTCTGAGATAAACCGGAGGGGTTTCGTACATCGGAACCGCTCCGGTTTTTTAGGGGAGAAACATAGAAAAGAGGAGGGATCCCTTCTGGGATCCCTCCTCTTTTGTTTGGCTTGTTCTGCTTGTGTCCAGAAGCCAATTACATGGCAGCGGGCACATGAATGACGCCCACGGGGCACTCCTTGACGCACAGCTGGCAGCCCACGCAGATGGACTGGTCGATGTAGGCCACGTTGTTCTCCACGGTGATGGCCTGCTTGGGGCAGGCCTTGGCGCACTTCATGCAGCCGATACAACCGGCGGTGCAGGCCTTACGGGTCTGAGCGCCCTTGTCCTTGTTCTGGCACATGACCACAGGCTTACGCTTGTGCTCGGGGATCACGCTGATCACGTGGTTGGGGCAGGCCGCCGCGCAGGCGCCGCAGCCGGTGCACTTCTCACGGTCCACCTTGGCGATGCCGTCCACAATGTGAATGGCGTCGAAGGCGCAGGCCCGGGTACAATCGCCGTAGCCCAGGCAGCCGTACTGGCACATACCGTCGCCGCCGTACAGGCCCTTGACGGCCTGGCAGCTCTGGATGCCCTCAAACTCATACTTCTTGGAGGTCTTGTCGCAGGTGCCGGAGCAGGCCACGACCGCCTTCATGGGCTCGGCGGCCTCCGCCTGAACGCCCATGATCTCCGCGATGGCAGCCACAGACTTGGCGCCGCCGGGGGTACACTTGTTGATGGCGTTGCCGTCTTCCACGATGCTCTTGGCGTAGTCGGCACAGCCGGCGCAGCCGCAGGCGCCGCAGTTGGCGCCGGCCAGGACGGCGGTGATCTTCTCAACACGCTCGTCCACAGGAACATACATGAAAATGGAGGCAGCCACCAGAATAATCGCGCCGATCAGGCCAATGACCGTGACCAGAACGATTGCCATAAGAATCGGACTCATATTACACTCTCCCTCCTAATCAAGCGCCAAAGATGGACTCGATGATACCGCCGAAGCCCATGAAGGACAGGGAGGTCACCGCGGCAGCCACCAGGGTGATGGGCAGACCCTCAAAGCACTTGGGGGTCACAGCCTCTTCCACCTTGCGGCGCACACCGGAGAACAGAACCATGGCCACCAGGAAGCCCAGGCCGGCGCCGGCAGCACACACGATGCTCTCCAGGAAGTTGTAACCGTTGTCGATGTTCAGCACGGTCACGCCCAGGATGGTGCAGTTGGTGGTGATCAGGGGCAGATACACGCCCAGAGCCTTATACAGAGCGGGGATGAACTTCTTCAGGATGTTCTCCAGCAGCTGTACCAGGATGGCGATGATCAGAATGAAGACGATGGTCTGCAGGTAGCCCAGATCCCAGGCACCGCTCTCAGGGGTGAGCAGGAAGGTCTGGATGGGCCAGGTGGCGGCGGTAGCCAGCACCATGACGAAGGTAACGGCCAGGGACATACCCACGGCGCTGTCCAGCTTTTTGGACACGCCCAGGAAGGGGCAGATACCCAGGAACTTCACCAGAACGTAGTTATCCACCAGGATCATGGTGAAGAAGATGCTTGCAAGATGCATAGCGTTCATTACGCGTTCCCTCCTTCCGCAGTCTCAGCAGGAGCGGAGGTCTTCTCCTTCTTGGGGCGGGTGGTCAGCCAGGTGGCGGCGGCCATCATCACACCGAAGACAAAGAAGCCGCCGGGAGCGCTGGTCATGATGGTGAAGGGGTCGATGGACTCAGGCAGAACCTGAATGGCAAAGCCCTCGGGCAGGAAGGGGAACAGGCCGTCCAGGCCGGACATCCAGGTGCCGGAGCCCAGGATCTCACGGATAGTGCCCATGAGGGTCAGGGTGATGGTGAAGCCGATGCCCATGCCCAGGCCGTCCAGAGCGGAATCAAAGATGCCATTCTTGGAGGCGAACATCTCAGCACGGCCCAGGATGATACAGTTCACCACGATCAGAGGCAGGTACACACCCAGAGCGGAGTCCAGGGCGGGCACAAAGGCCTTAACCAGCATCTGAACCACCGACACGAAGCCGGCGATAACGGTGATGTAACAGGGGATACGAACCTGGTCAGGGATGACCTTCCGCAGAGCGGAAATAACAATGTTGGAACACACCAGCACGAAGGTGGCCGCCAGGCCCATACCAATGCCGTTGGAGGCCATGGTAGAGGTGGCCAGAGTGGGACAGGTGCCCAGGACAAGCCGCAGTACCGGGTTCTCGTTCAAGATACCGTTGGTCAGTATCTTAAGTTTACTGGGATTCTTACTCATCTCATACACCTGCCTTTCAAGGAATCGCGTTGTAGGCTTCGATAGCGGAGTTCACCGCGTTGATCAAAGCCGTGCTGGAGATGGTGGCAGAGGTCACCGCATCCACATCCTGGTTGAGGACCAGAGCCTTGGAGGCATCCAGACCCTGATAGTTCTCCCAGTAGGAGGGGGTGTCCACAACCTTGCTGCCGATACCCTTGGTCTCGGCCTGCTCGGTGACCTTAATCTGCTTGATGGTGCCGTCGGGGGTGATGGCGGTCATGACCACCACATCGCCGCCGTAGCCCTTGGCGGAGCTGGTGATAACCACGCCCACGTCATTGGTGGACTTATAGATGGCAGAGACATTGGCCACCTCCACACCGGTGACAGGCTCAAAGTCCTCGGCCTCGGGCAGCAGCTCGGAACGGGCCGCCCGCTCGGCCTCTTGGGTGGCCGCGGTGATGATGGGGGCAGTGACCCCGTTGGTGGCAGCCAGGGCGCCGGTCACCACGATGCAGATGATCACCAGCACAACGATGGGCTTAAAAATCTTGTTCCAGTTACTCATTTTGCGGCACCCTCCTTGCTCTTCTTCACCTTGGCGATGCCCAGACGATCCTGACGGGTCAGAACCTCAATGTAGGGAACAACCAGGTTCATCAGCAGGATGGCGAAGGACACGCCTTCGTTCATCCGGCCCAGGAAACGGATGGCGCAGGTGATGATACCCAGGCCAATACCAAAGACCAGCTTGCCCTTGGTGGTGGTGGGAGAGGTGACATAGTCGGTGGCCATGAAGAAGGCGCCCAGCAGCAGGCCGCCGGAGAGCAGCTGATAGATGGGATCCTTGCCGGCGATCAGGCTCAGCACCGCCACAGTGGCCAGATAGGTGACCGGGATGGTGGGGCTGATGACCTTGGTGACGATGAGGTACACACCGCCGATGATCAAGGTGATGGCGCAGGTCTCGCCCAGCACACCGCCGTGATTGCCCAGCAGCAGGGTGACATAGTCAATACCCTGCGCAGCGGAGGACAGCGGAGTGGCAGCGGAGGTAGCGTCCACGCCCTGGGGGAAGCCGTAGGTGGACATGCGGCCGGCAAAGCCCATGGCCATGGCGATACGGCCCACGATGGCGGGGTTGGCAAAGTTATAGCCCAGGCCGCCGAAGAGCTGCTTGACCACCACGATGGCGATGAAAGCGCCCACAATGGGCATCCACCAGGGCAGCGTGGAGGGCAGGTTGAAGGCCAGCAGCAGGCCGGTAACCACAGCGGAGAAGTCGCCGATGGCGACCTCGCGGCCTACCAGCTTGCAGTACAGATACTCAAAAATCACACAGGCGGCTACCGTGATCGCGGTAATGATCAGGGCATTGACGCCAAAAATGATGACCGAAGCCACCAAGGTGGGCAGCAGGGCGATACACACCCGCTGCATGATCTTCTGGGTGCTGTCCGCGCTGGTAATATGGGGCGCGGCAGTGACAATCAGTTTGTTGGCCATCACTTCTTACCTCCATTCTTCATCATGATCTTCGCCAGCGCAATGGAGGGGGCCAGAGGCCGCTTGGCGGGGCAGACAAAGGAGCAGGTGCCGCAGCTCATGCACAGGTCGGCGTTGAGCTCCTTGAGCAGATCCACATCGCCCTTCTCATAGGCCTTGACGATGTCCTTGGCCGCCAGACCCAGGGGGCAGGCGTTGACGCACCGGCCGCAGTGGATGCAGTTGGTGGCCTTGGGGATGTGGGCAAACTTCTTGGAGAAGGCCAGAACCGCGTTGTTGTTCTTCAGAATGGGCTGGTCCAGGCTGGCCACGCAGGTACCCATCATGGGGCCGCCGTAGAGCACCTTGCCGGGCTCCTCGGTGAGGCCGCCGCAGAAGTTGAACAGCTCCTCAATGGGAGTACCGATGATGACCTCCACATTCTTGGGCTCTTTGATGATGTCACCGTCCACGGTGAGGCGCTTGGTGGTCAGAGGCATACCGGTCTCTAAGTACTTGCCCACAAAGGCGGTAGAGGTGACGTTCATCACGATCACACCCACGTCGGAGGGCAGGCCGGGGAAGGGAACTTCCCGGCCGGTGCAGTTCTCGATGAGCACTTTCTCAGCGCCCTGGGGGTAGCGGCAGGGCAGCTCCTTGACCTCGATGCCGGGCACGTCGATGGCGGCCTTCATCTTGGCAATGGCCTCGGGCTTATTGGCCTCGATGCCAATGATGCACTTGGGAATGTTCAGATACTTCATCACAGCCTTGATGCCGCTGAGGATGAAGTGGGTGTCCTCGATGAAGCAGCGGTTATCCGAGGTGATATAGGGCTCACACTCGGCGCCGTTGATCAGCAGAGTATCGATCTCGTCCAGATTCTTGGGAGCGAGCTTCACCGCGGTGGGGAAGCCGGCGCCGCCCAGACCTACCAGACCGCTGGCACGAACGGCATCCTGGAAGGACTTCAGGTCGGTGACCTGAGGGGGCGCGATGGAGGGGTCCACCTTCTGCTCACCGTCAGGTACGATGACCACGGCGGTCTGGATGGAACCGTTGGAGCCGGTGATGGTGGTGATCTCAGAGACCGTACCGGACACACCGGAGTGGATGTCGGCGGAGACAAAGCCGCCGGCCTTGCCCACGATGGTGCCTACGTACACCTGATCGCCCTTGGCCACAGTGGGCGCCGCGGGGGCGCCGATGTGCTGGTTCATGGACAGGACGATCTTTGACGGAAGCGGCATGGCTACCGTCTCAAGGTTGGAAGTCCTCTTGTCGTGGGGAACTCCCGCACCTTGCGCAGAGCGTTTGAGAAATTTACTCATTCGGATTTCAACCTCCCTATACTGCAATCGCTGGGGAATAAACAACTTATCTCTCTACTGCCGGCGCCCGATCTTCCCATGGCGCTTACCGGCGTACATGCAGCCCTCCCTAAAGTCCTCTTGAATTTTATGCGGCTCACGACAGGTCCCCGGCATGACAAAACCCGCCGGTCTCTTTCCTGTTTCAAAAAGAAACCGCCGGTTTGTATCCCTGGGTCCAATGCAAACGCATCCAATGCCCCCTCCGGCCTGCAATGTCTTTCTTGCCTTCAGACAGACCTCTCCGCCAGAAAAAACTTGCTGCGTCTCCCCTTCCACGCGGCAACCTGCCACATGGAAGAGCCTGTGCCGTGTCCACATCCGTGCGAACTGTCCAAGAATCAGGCAGCCTCGCAGGGAACCGGCAACCGCCGCAAATAAGCTTCGCTATTCGCAAAAAACAGGATTTACGCCAGCCCCGCTTATTTTACAGACCATATCATACACCCTTTCCCATGGAAATGCAACAATTCTTTTCATTTACTGCATGGACTCTTACTTCTGCCCTTGCATTTTTTCAGAACCTTTAGTACAATGTCTCATTGGAATCTTTGGAGTTGGAAGTGACTTTTTGTGAACCGAAAGACCTTGTCCGCCGCCTTCCCGGTGACCGTCCCAGTGCTGATGGGATATCTGGCCATCGGCATGGCCTTCGGCTTTATGCTCCAGGCCATTGGCTATAATTACATCTGGGCCTTTTTTATGAGCCTGACCATCTACGCCGGGTCGGGGCAGTACCTGGGGGTGCAGCTGCTTAACACCCATGCCACGTTAGGCACCGTGGCTCTGATGACCCTGCTCATCAATTTCCGCCATTTGGTCTATGGCCTTTCCATGCTGGAAAAGTTCCGGGGCATGGGCCTGCGGAAATTTTACATGATTTTCTCCCTCACCGACGAGACCTACGCCCTGCTCAGCTCCGTGCAGGTACCCGCCGGGGTGGAACCTCACAGCTTCTACTTCTCCATTGCCCTGCTGGACCACTCCTACTGGATCCTGGGCTCGGTGATCGGCGCGGTGGCGGGAGCTCTGCTCCCCATCGACACCACGGGCATTGACTTTGCCATGACCGCCCTGTTTGTGGTCATCGCCGTGGACCAGTGGAAAGCCTACAAAAAACATCTGCCCGCCCTGCTGGGGGCCATCGTCACCCTGGTAAGTCTCACGTTGGTGGGCGCGGACAACATGCTGCTGCCCGCTCTGGCCGTCATCGTGGTCGCTCTGCTTCTGCTGCGGGGCCGTCTGGACGAAGAGCCGCAGTCCACCTCGAAGGAAAAGGAGGAGAATCCGGTATGCTGACCACCACCCAGGCCATTGCTGCCATCGCGGTCATGTCCATTGTCACCTTTTTGACCCGCGCCCTCCCCTTCCTGCTCTTTGACCGGGGAGACCACCCCCCCAAGCTGGTGCTGTATCTGGGACGGGTCCTTCCCCCCGCTGTCATCGCCATGCTCATCGTCTACTGCCTCAAGAGCAACATCTTGGCGGTGGAGGCCAACCTCACCTCCCTGCTGGACCCGGCGGTGCTCAACCAGTGGCTGCCCGCCCTGCTGGCAGTGGCGGTGGTGGTGCTCCTCCATATCTGGAAGCACAACAACCTGCTGTCCATCTTCGGCGGCACCGTCCTGTACATGGTTCTGGTCCAGGCCGTCTTTATCTAAATCCCATCCATACGCAAAAGGGCTCCTCCGGCAGCTGACCGGAGGAGCCCTTTTATTGGTTTTTTCTCTAATCAATATTTATACCTTATATATTATAAGGTAGGGCGGGGTCATTTCACCACCACGTTCTCCTCCCCCAGCCGCTCCTTCAGGTCCTGAATGAGGGCGGGATGGAGGAGACACCGGGTACCGTAGCGCTTTTTGGTATCTGCAAAGTACAGTACCGCCTGGCTCTCCCCCGGGAAGAAGGACAGCACCAGCTCCACCTTCCGCAGCCTGGGGTCCTCCCGGCTGGGCATGCGGATGTAGAGCCGCTCCGGCTTCTCCTGGGGCTGGGCCTCCTGGCTCAGAGGAGCAATGGAGTCCACCATGATCTGGGGCTCCTTCTCGTCCCGCACGGAGATCCGCCCGGTGACCAGCACCGCGCTGTTCTCTCGGATGTAGCCGCCGCTCTCCCCCAGCACCCGGGCGAAGCACAGCAGCTCCATGGAGGCAGTGTCGTCCTCCAGATTTACATAGGCCATAAGGGTGTTGTTCCGGGTGGTGCGGGTCTTGTAGGCCGCAATCACCCCCGCCACCGTCACCCGCTCCCCGTCCCGGAAGCGCTGGGGCCCCTCCTCCCCGTCAAAGTCGTTGAGGATGGATCCGATGGTCACCGCCCCTTTCTTTCGGGCCATCTCCCGGTAGGCGTCCATGGGGTGGCCGGTGAGATAGAGGCCGGTGACCTCCTTCTCCATGGTCATCAGCTCCTGGGGGGTGTATTCCGGGATGTCTGGCAGATGGAGGGCGGGGAGCGGAGTACTCTCCCCCTCTCCCCCGCTCATGCCGAACAGGTCCATCTGGCCCTCTACGTTCCGCTTGCGGCTGGCGGCAATGCCGTCCAGTACCTGGCCAAACACCTGCATCAGCTGGGAGCGGCGGCAGCCCATGCGGTCGAAGGCACCCGCCTTGATGAGGCTCTCCAGCACCCGCCGGTTCAGATCGTGGTCAAACATGCGGTCGCAGAAGTCCATAAAGTCGGTAAAGGGGCCGTTTTTGACCCGCTCCTCCAGCATGGCGTTCATCACGTTCCGGCCCACCCCCTTCAGGGCGGCCAAACCGAAGCGGATACCCTGGGGGGAGACGGTAAAGTTGGTCTCCGACTCGTTCACATCGGGGGGCAGCAGCTGGATGTCCCACTCCTTGCACTCGGCGATGTACTCGGCCACCTTCTCGCTGGAGTCCAGCACCGAGGTGAGCAGGGCCGCCATATACTCCTTGGGGTGGTGACACTTAAACCACGCCGTCTGATAGGCCACCACGGCATAGCACACCGCATGGGCCTTGTTGAAGGCGTAGTTGGCAAAGTCGTAGATCTCGTCATAGATGCTCTGGGCCACATTTTCCGGGATGCCGTTGGCGGCGCAGCCGGCGATGTTCCGGGACGGGTCGCCGTGAAGGAAGGTCTCCCGCTCCTTTTCAATGTCCTTGACCTTCTTTTTGGACATGGCCCGGCGCACCATATCGGCCTGCCCCAGGGAGTAGCCGCCCAGCTGTTGGAAGATCTGAATGACCTGCTCCTGGTAGACGATGCACCCGTAGGTGTTGGACAGAATGGGCACCAGAGAGGGGTGCTTGTAGACGATCTTCTTGGGGTCCTGGGAACAGGCGATAAACCGGGGGATGGACTCCATGGGGCCGGGGCGGTAGAGGGCGATGATGGCGGTAATGTCCTCGATGCTCCGGGGCTTGAGGCCCACGCACACCCCCGTCATGCCGGAGGACTCCATCTGGAACACGCCCGAGGTGCGCCCCTCGGAGATCATGCGGAAGGTAGCCTCGTCGTCCTCGGGAATGTTGTGGATATCAAAGTCCGGCTCCTTGCGCCGCACCAGCTTCACCGCGTCATCCAGCACGGTGAGGTTGCGAAGACCCAGAAAGTCCATTTTCAGAAGGCCCAGCTCCTCCAGGGTGGTCATGATGTACTGGGTAACCACCAGGTCATCGTTTTTGGCCAGAGGCACATAGTCGCTCACCGGGCGGCTGGTGATAACCACGCCGGCGGCGTGGGTGGAGGTGTTCCGGGGCATGCCCTCGATGGCCATGGCGGTGTCGATGAGCTTCTTTACCTGAGCACTCCCGTCGTAGGACTCCTTCAGGGGCTTGGAGATCTTCAGTGCCTCCTCCAGGGTGATGTGCAGCGCGCCTGGGCCGCTGGGAATCTGTTTGGCGATGACATCCACGTCGGCGTAGGGCATGTTCAGCACCCGGCCCACATCCCGCACCGCCGCCCGGGCGGCCATGGTGCCGAAGGTGACGATCTGGGCCACGTGGTCGGCGCCGTATTTTCGGGAGACGTAGTCGATGACCTCCTGGCGGCGGCGGATGCAGAAGTCAATGTCGATATCGGGCATGGTGACTCGCTCCGGGTTCAGGAAGCGCTCGAAGTACAGGTTGTACTTCATGGGGTCCAGGTCGGTGATGTTCAGACAGTAGGACACCATAGAGCCAGCTGCCGAGCCGCGCCCCGGGCCCACCGGGATGCCGTTACCCTTGGCGTAGGCGATAAAGTCGGAGACGATGAGGAAGTAATCCACAAAACCCATCTTGCGGATCATGGCCATCTCATAGTCCAGCTGCTTGCGGTACTCCGGGGGCTGGTCCGGATAGCGTCGGGCAAACCCGTCCAGGCAGAGCTTTTCAAAGTAGGCGTTGCCGTCCGTCCACCCCTCCGGCAGCTGGAAGTGGGGCAGGTGGTACTTGCCGAAGGTAAACTCCACATTGCAAAGCTGGGCAATTTTGGCCGTGTTGTCCAGGGCCTCCCGGGGAAAAAGGGCGGCCATCTCCTCCTCGCTCTTGACATAGAACTCCTGGGTCTCAAACTTCATCCGCCCCGGGTCGTCCACCGTCTTGCCCATCTGGATGCACATAAGGATATCCTGGGTCTCGGCATCCTCCCGGCGCAGATAGTGGGCGTCGTTGGTACATACCAGTGGGATACCCGTCTCCTCGTGGAGGCGCAAAATCCCCTCGTTTACCTTCTTCTGGGCGGGGATGTTGTGATCCTGGAGCTCCAGGTAGTAGCCGTCCTCCCCGAAGAGGGAACGCATCTCCAGGGCCACTTCCTTGGCCTTGTCATAGTCCCCGGCCATGAGCAGCTTGGGGATCTCGCCGCCTAAACAGGCGGACAGGGCAATGAGCCCGCCGCAGTGCTCCCGCAGCAGGTCCAGGTCGATGCGGGGCTTGATGTAAAAGCCCTCTAAAAACCCCTGGGACACCAGGTAGGACAGGTTTCGGTATCCCTCCTCGTTGCGGCACAGCAGCACCAGGTGGGAGAAGGCGGAGTCGTACTCGTGGACCTTCTGGAAGCGGGTGCGGCCCCGGGGGGCCACATAGACCTCACAGCCGATGATGGGCTTGATGCCCGCCCCCTTGCAGGCCCGGTAGAAGTCGATGACGCCGTACATGACCCCGTGGTCGGTGATGGCCACCGCCTCCTGGCCCAGGTCTTTTACCCGCTGCACCAGCTTTTGGATGCGGCAGGCTCCGTCCAGCAGGGAAAATTCCGTATGAAGATGCAGATGAACAAAGGACATAGGATCCTCTCTTTCTCTATTGCGCTTGCTTTTTCTCCCAATGGGCGTGGAGCATCTGGCAGGTGCGGACAAAGACATAGCCCAGCACTCCGCCGATAAAGTTCAAAATGGCGTCGTCCACGTCGGCGGCTCCGGTGGCGGTGCGCCACTGCAGGTACTCCACTGCCGTAGGGATCACCGCCAGCAGGGGAATCGTCAGCCAAAACCGGCGCAGCGGCTGGAATAGGGCGGGCAGCAGCACCCCCATGGGCACCATGATGACCACGTTGCCCAACAGGTTAAAGATGCTCACGTGGCTGCCGGTGTTGCGGTAGTAGCGGATATAGTTGCGGATGGTGTGGAAGGGCTCCAGGTTGATACTGCCCCCCCAGCCCCGGTCCATGTGGAACAGCCCGCCGAAAAACAGCAGCACGGACAAAATAGCCAGATAGTAGACCAAAAATACCCACAGCGCGCCCCGCAGATAGCGCCGCCTGGCCGCGCCCCGAGGCAGCTCCCGCAGGCGCAGAACCACCCCCGCACCCGCAATCAACACCGAAAAAACCGGCACCGCCACCTGGGTCCACAGACTGAGATGGTCCCCCAGCAGCAGCCACCCCAGATTCAGCGCCAGGGCCGCGCCGTAACAGATCAGGTGGAGCATCTTAGTTCTTCTCTTTCCCGCCCAGCTCCACCAGCTTGCGCAGGCGGTGATTTAGGGCGGACTTGGTGATGGGCGGGTCGCACAGCTGGGCCAGTTGGGCCAAGGTGTCCTCGGGATAGGTCATGCGCAGGCGGGCGGTCTCCTGAAGCTTGTCCGGCAGCTTATCCAGCATCCCCTGCCGCTCCAGATTGCGGATGGCCTCCAGCTGGCTCTGGGCGGCCTCCACCGCCTTGTCCAGATTGGCCGCGTCGCAGTTGACCCGGCGGTTGACGCTCCCCCGCAGATTTTTCTCCAGCTTGGCATTCATGACCTCCATGGCGGACAGCGGCGCACCGATGGCGGTGAGAAAGTCCTCGATGTACTCGCTCTGTTTAAAGTAGATGACGCTGTTTCCCTTCCGGGCGGCGGCCTTGGGGGTAAAGTCGCACTCCCGCATGAGGGCCAGCATCTCCCGGCTCACGTTCTGGTGGGAGGTGGTCAGCTCCAGGTGGTAGCCCTTTTTCGGGTCGGTCACCGAGCCTCCCGCCAGGAACGCCCCCCGGAAAAAGGACATGCGGCAGCAGGGCTCCTCCAGAACGGCAAAGTTGATGTGCAGGGCCACACTCTCCCCCTCTGAGCCGTAGGTCTGGCGGATGGTCTGCAATTTCTGCGGGTCCTGAATGGAGAAAATATGTTTTCCCTCCCCCTGAGGGAGGCGGTCAAAGGTGAGTTTAAAGGCCTTTTTGAACAGCAGGGGCAGCCGCTGGGCAAAGGCGTCGTGCTCGGTGACGATGCGCACCTCCCCGCCGGTAAAGGTGTTGCAGTACAGCAGCACCCCGTAGGCCTCCGCCTGAGCGCAGCACTTGCGGTGCAGCTCCCCCCGGCACAGCTCGTTTTTTACCTCGCCTCCAAAGGTCATGGTGTTCACTCCTCGATGATATAGCGGTTCTTTCCCCGGAAGATACGCATAGCCCGCTGGCGGTAGACGTCCAGCACGGCTTCGGCCAGTTTATCCGGGTCGTGGCGGGCAAAGTCGCCCTTCTCCCGGGCCACCGGACGCTCCACCAGCTCCAGGCCCATGGCGGCAATGCGCTCCTTGTCCACGGTCAGGGGCGCCGCCCCCTCCTCCTCATACCGGTCCAGCAGGTTTTCCGGTACAGGGGCACAGTTGGCCAGGCACAGGTCCACCATCCCCGGCGCGCCGTGGGACATCAGAGCCTGGACATGGTCTGCGGCGGTGTACCCCTCGGTCTCGCCGTCCTGAGTCATAATGTTGCAGATGTAAATTTTCAGTGCGTCGGATTCTGCAATGGCCTGGGGCACTCCCTCTACCAGCAGGTTGGGGATCACACTGGTGTAGAGGCTCCCCGGCCCAAGCAGAATCAGGTCGGCCTCCCGGATGGCCTCCAGAGCGGAAGGCAGGGGCTGCGGCTTTTCCGGGATCAGATTCACATGGTGGATGCGGCAGTCCTGCTGCTTTTTAAAGTCGCAGATCTTGGATTCCCCCACCACCCGGGTGCCGTTTTCAAACACCGCCTCCAGCTGCACGTCGGCGCTGGTGACCGGGATGACCTGACCGGTGATGGCCAGAACCTGACTCATCTGGCGCACCGCCTCCTCAAAGGAGCCGGTCACCCCGTTGAGGGCGGCCAGAATCAGGTTTCCGAAGGACTGCCCGGCCAGCACGCCGTCGGAAAAGCGGTAGGTGAGCAGGCGCTGCATGATAGGCTCGGTGTTGGCCAGAGATTCCATACAGTGGCGGATATCCCCCGGCGGAGGCATGCCGATGTCCCGCCGGAGCATACCGGAGCCGCCCCCGTCATCGGCCACCGTCACCACGGCGGTGAGGTTTTTGGTGTACTTTTTCAGTCCCCGCAGCATGGTGGAAAGGCCGGTGCCGCCGCCGATGGCGACGATCTTGGGCCCCCGCTCCCACAGCTGGGTGTTGGGGATGGCTTCCAGCATAACAAGTGCCTCCTTTTGGCAAGATCAGCTGCGCCCCATGTCCCGGTGGCTCTCGTTCACCGGGAAACCCTGACTGGCAATCGCCTGGGCCAGGGCGTGGGCAATGGCCACCGAACGGTGGTGCCCCCCGGTGCATCCGATGGCGATGACCAGAGCGGTCTTTCCTTCCTCCGCATACCGGGGCAGCAAATAGGTAACAAAATCAATGAGTTTTTTCAGAAATTCATCACTTTGCGGGGAGGAAAAGACATAGTCCCGCACGCCCTCATCCAGGCCGGTAAGACTGCGCAGCTCCTGGACATAGTAGGGGTTGGGCAAAAAGCGCACGTCAAAGACCAGGTCGGCCTCCATGGGCACTCCGTGCTTGAACCCGAAGGACATGACATGTACCTCCATTTTCCCCTCCTCGGTTCCTTTGGAGAAGAGGGACAGCAGCTTGCTGCGCAGCTGCCCCAGGGTCAGGCCGGTAGTGTCCACCACCCAGTCCGCCCGCTCCCGCACGGGGGCCAGGACCTTCCGCTCCAGCTCGATGGCCTGCTCCAGGGAGGCGCACTCGTCTCCCAGGGGGTGGGCCCGCCGGGTCTCCTTATAGCGCTTGATGATGGTGGCGTCCGAGGCATCCATAAACAAAATGCGGTAGCCGCACTTCATGGCCTTCAGACGGTCCAGAGCCTGGAACAGGCCCTCAAAGTTGGTGCCGCCCCGGATGTCGGTGACCAGAACCACCCGGTCGTACTCTCCGTTTCCTCCCATACCAAGTTCCGCAAATTTAGGGATCAGGGGAACGGGCAGATTATCCACACAAAAATAGCCCAAATCCTCCATCACCGAGGCCGCCCGGCTCTTTCCCGCTCCAGACAGCCCGGAAATAATCACAAATTCCACAAACACACACCTCAGGTTTCTCTCTCTGGGAGCCTGGCTCCCTTGCGCCCCGGCTCTCACCCCAGGCGGCGCACCTCCATCTCCAATTCCACGCCGGTCTGCTCCTTTACTCGCTGCTGTACCTGCTCCACCAGGGACAGTACATCCCCACAGGTGGCGCCCCCCCGGTTGATGACAAAGCCCGCGTGCTTCTCCGACACCTGGGCGCCCCCCACAGCAAAGCCCTTCAGGCCGCACTGCTCAATGAGGGCGGCGGCAAAGTAGCCCTGGGGCCGCTTGAACATGGACCCGGCGCTGGGGTACTCCAGGGGCTGCTTGGTCTTGCGCTTCTGGGCCAGCTCGGACATCCGCGCCCGGATGTCCGCCTCGTTGTCCGGCTGCAGCTCCAGCACGGAGGAGAGAATCACATCCTCCCCCTGGGAGAAAACACTGTGGCGGTAGGAGAAGTCATGCTCCTCCCCCACGATCTCCTTCACCATGCCCTCCGGGGTCAAACAACGGGTGCGGCGCACCACCTGCACCATCTCCCCTCCGTAGGCGCCCGCGTTCATCAAAACGCCGCCCCCCAGGGTGCCGGGAATGCCGCTGGCAAATTCCAGACCAGCGAGGCCCTCCCCGGCGGCAAAAGCGGCCAGCCGGGCCAGGGTCACCCCCGCTCCGGCGG
>CABVDR010000018.1 GCA_902497145.1 uncultured Oscillospiraceae bacterium | reverse complement strand
GCCAGCCTGGTCCACGAGGCCGCCATCGGCAAGATCGCCGGGGAGCAGCTCATCAAGCTGATGACCCTGGGCCTCACCGAGAAGGAGGCCGAGGAGCAGATCGTCAACGGCTTCTTAAAGTAAAAACTTTTTTGTGGGACGCCTGGGGGCGTCCCACTTTTTTTCCCAGAGGAAATGTGCTAGAATGGCGAAAAAAGGAGGGCGATCTATGCTTGCTACAACTGCCCAGATGAAGGAACTGGACCGCATTGCCATGGAGGAGCGGGGCATCCCCTCCCTGGAGCTAATGGAGAACGCCGCCCGAGCGGTGGCGGAAGCGGTCATGAGCCTGATAGGTCCAGCGCAGAAGCCAAAAGGCGCGGATGGACCCGCCTGTATCGGGTTTCTGACCAAGACAGGAGAAGAACCGACTCCCGAGGAGCAGCGGGAGATGGAGGAGCTGCGTTCCATCGTGGAGTCCAAAAACACCGACCCCGTCCAGCGCATTGCTGTATTCTGCGGCCCGGGCAACAACGGAGGGGACGGCGTGGCCGCCGCCCGGCTTCTGTTGAAGGAGGGCTACCGGGTCCGGGCCTTCCTGGTGGGCGACCGGGAAAAGATGACGCCGGACGAGCAGGCCATGGAGGAGAAGCTGAGAGAGGCCGGGGGTGAGCTGGAGCCCTTTGACCTGGAGAGTCAGCGGATCATCCTCTGGCTGTCCACCTGCGACTGTGTGGTGGACGCTCTGTTCGGCGTGGGTCTCAAGCGGCCCCTGGAGGGGGAGTTTTTGACGCTGGTGCAGCGCCTCAACTCCATGCGTATCCCTGTGGTGGCCTGCGACCTCCCCTCCGGGGTGAACGGGGACACGGGCGAAATCCTGGGGGATGCGGTTCAGGCCAAGGTGACCGTCACCTTTACCTGCGCCAAGCCCGGCCTCTACCTGGGTGCCGGAGCGGGCCGGGCCGGGAAGGTGCAGGTTATGGATATCGGCATTCCCTTTGATCTGGCCAACGAACGGATTTGGTGTGTCCCGGAGAGAATCCAGGCGATGTCCGGCGATGTGTACCGCAACCTCCCCCGCCGCCCGGTGGACGGCCACAAGGGGGACTTTGGCAAGCTCTTCATCCTGGCGGGGAGCGAGGGCTACACCGGCGCGCCCAACCTGGCCGCCCGGGCCGCGTTGCGCACCGGGGCGGGGCTGGTGTTCCTGGGGGTGCCCCGGGAGATCTACCCCATCCTGGCCGTCAAGTGTGACGAGGCCATGCCCTTCCCCCTGCCCAACGAGTACAGCAAGATTTTGGAGAAGGCCAAAAGCTGCGACGTGGCCGTAATTGGGCCAGGACTGGGGCAGGAGCCCCGCACCCAGCGTCTGGTGCGCTCCCTGCTGGAGGACCTGGACATCCCCGTGGTGCTGGACGCCGATGGCATAAATGCCTTGGTGGGGCATATAGATATTCTGGACAAACGCTCCGCCCCCACCGTTCTCACACCACATGCCGGGGAGTATGCCCGGCTCACCGGCACTTTTCTGCCCGTGCGGGACCGGCTGACCGCCGCCCGCTCCTTTGCCAAGGAGCACCACTGTACCCTGGTGCTGAAAGGTCACGGCACGGTGACCGCCGCCCCTTCCGGCCAATGCTGGATCTGTGGCACCGGCAACCCGGGGATGGCCAAGGGGGGCTCGGGGGATGTGCTCTCCGGCATGATCGCCGCCCTGTGGGGGCAGAAGCATCTGGTGGGGCAGTACACGGACCTCTCGGAGCTGGCCGCCTGGGCGGTGTGGATCCATGGAAAGGCGGGGGATGTGTGCGCCCAGAAGCTGGGGGAGTACGCCATGCTCCCCAGCGACCTGCTGGATGCCATTCCCCAGGTACTGATGGAGTGTACGGAGCCGGAGATCTGAAACAACCAATTTTGGAGGGAACACCGTGAACAAACGGCTGCTTTTCCTACCAATGATGCTCCTGCTGCTGACAGGCTGCGGCGGCGGGCAAGAGAACGAAAACGGGGCCGAGGCCCAGGCTGTGGCCATCCGGGGAGAGTATATGGCCATGACAAGCTACTCCCTCCAGGCCCAGGTGAATGCCGACTATGGGCAGCGGGTGTACGATTTCACCCTGTCCGTCACCTGGGACGGGGAGGAGACCACCGTGGCCATCCGGGAGCCGGAGATGCTCGCCGGGGTGACCGCCCGGATTACCGGGGAAGAGGGCACGCTAGAGTATGAGGATCTGAGCCTGGAGACAGGCTTTCTGGACGAGGACGGCCTGTCCCCGGTGAGTGCTCTGCCCGCCCTGATGGAGGCCGCCCGCAGCCAGTACATCGACCGGTGCACCCTCACCGACGGCATGCTGGAGGTACACTGTGCCGACCCGGAGCAGAAGCCAGGCACTGGCCGGGAGGTGACCCTGTGGTTTGATACCCAGACCCACGCCCTCACCGCAGGGGAGATCAGCCAGGACGGGCGGCGGGTGATTGCTTGTGAAGTGACGGAATTTTCAAAGACATAGAGAGGGATTGCAATGGATACCACAAAGATGAGGACCTGGGCGGAAGTGGACCTGTCCGCCCTGGAGCATAACTATCGCGCCCTGCGCGCCATGCTGGAGCCAGGCTGCCGGTTTTTAGGGGTGTGTAAAGCCAACGCCTACGGTCACGGGGCGGTTCCCGTGGCCAAAAAGCTGGAGGAGCTGGGGGCCGACATGCTGGCAGTAGCCTGCGTGGACGAGGCCAGGGAGCTGCGCCAGGCGGGCGTCACCCTGCCTATCCTATGCCTGGGCAACACCCCTGTGGAGCTGGCCCCTATGCTGCTGGAGTACCAGGTGACCCAGGCAGTGGGGGACCTGGCCACCGGACAGGCTCTGTCTCAGGCGGCGGTGGCGGCGGGGAAGACCCTCACCATCCACGTCAAGCTGGATACCGGCATGAGCCGCCTTGGCTTTCTTTGGCAGGGGGAGCAGACCGCCCAGGAGATCGCCCGGCTGTGCGCCCTGCCCGGGCTGGAGGCGGAGGGAATGTTCACCCACTTTGCCGACGCGGACAGCAGCGAGGAATACACCATGGAGCAGCTGACCAAGTTCCTGGACGCCAGGGAGATGCTGGCCAAGGTGGGGGTGACCTTTAAAATTTGCCATTGCGGGGCCAGCGGGGCTGTGTTAAACTATCCCTGTACCCATCTGGATATGGTGCGCCCCGGCATCGCTCTGTATGGATATTACCCGGCTCCGGAGATAGAGGGGCTGGACGGTCCCGGCCTGCGTCCGGTGATGACGGTGAAAAGCCGTATTGCCGCCGTGCGGGAGCTGCCCGCCGGCACCTGTGTCAGCTATGGCCGCACCGCGGTCTTAAAACGGGACTCCAAGCTGGCGGTGGTGCCCATCGGCTACGGCGACGGCTATCCCCGCTGCCTGTCCAATCAGATGGTCATGGAGATTCACGGCACCCCCTGTCCCATTGTGGGCCGGGTGTGTATGGACATGTGCATGGTGGACGTCACCGATCTGCCCGATGTGAAGCCGGGGGACATTGTGGTGGTCTACGGCCCGGAGCTCACGGAGAAGGCCGCCGACCTGGCTGGCACCATTGTCTATGAGCTGCTCTGTGACCTCAGTCCCCGCGTGCCCAGGGTCTATCTGCCCTGAGTGCCCAGCCGCCCTGCAGCGGCATAGGATGGATTGGAGCGGCAGGCTGTCCGCCTGCGGCAGGGAAGGCGCGGAGGCAAAATTTTCTGATTCCAGAAACGTATAATCTCCTCCGCTCCGTGGGAGAATCATAGTACAGCGTTACATAAAGGGCCGGGAAGGCCCGGTAACGCGTACTATTTTCCAGCGGAGTGTGAATGTACGTGGATAACAGTGTGAAACGAGGCGACATTTTTTACGCCGATCTCAGCCCGGTGGTGGGCAGTGAGCAGGGCGGCGTGCGTCCGGTGCTCATCGTGCAGAACGACACCGGAAACCGCCACAGCCCCACTGTCATCGCCGCGGCCATCACCTCCCAGACCGGGAAGGCCAAGCTGCCCACCCACATCCCTCTGTCCGCTCTCAGCTGCGGGCTGCCCAAGGATTCCATCGTCCTGCTGGAGCAGATCCGTACCCTGGATAAGCGGCGCCTGCGGGAGCATATGGGGAAGGTGGACGACAAGGCCATGAGAAAGGTAGATAATGCCATCGCGGTCAGCTTTGGACTCCATCCGGAGACCATGGTGTAGACCGGGAGGGGAACCGCCTGCGGGCGGTTTACATAGGAAGAATAAAGGAGTACATCACAATGAAAAAGACGGGAACCTGGAAGATCCGCCTGGCCGCCTTCTGTCTGGCCGGTACCTGCCTGGCGGCGGGCGCGGTGGCGCTGGCGGCGGGAGACCAGAGCGACCCCCTGGTCACCCTGAGCTACCTCACCGAGACGGTGCTCCCCGACCTGATGAAGACCACCCAGGAGAAGGCGGACACCAAGAGTCAGGAGCTCACCAAGCAGTTTGAGCAGCTGGCCGGCCAGTCCGGCATCGGCGGCAGCGCCTCCTATCAGGTGGTTACCCTGTCCGCAGGACAGCGGATGAACCTGGGGCTGGGGGCTGAGGTTATGCTCCGGGTAGGCAGTGCAACGGCAGGCGCGGCGGTAAACCCTGCTCTGGTGGACACCACCACCGGGGGGAACCTGAATCATGGCGGCACTCTGGTGCAGAACCACCTGTACATGGCCACCATGACCGACCACTACATCACTGCCGGCTCCGGCACGGTGAAGGTTTTGGTGCGCGGCTCTTACACCCTTTCTTGACCTACTTTTCTTGAAAGAAAAGTAGGCAAAAGAACTTTTGCGCAAAGCTGCGCTTTGCTTCTGGGCAAAACCAGGACAGCTTTCTAAGACAAGAACAAAAAATCGGCGAACCAAATTGGTTCGCCGATTTTTTTATCCCTGTTCGGGTCGTTCGCCGTCCTCAGTGGGCAGGTGGTAGCCGATGCCACGCCGCTCCAATAGGTAGACGGTGGAATGGAAGATCACGATGACCATCCAGCCAAGACCGGTGGACAGGGCCACCGCGTCCAGTCCCATGGCCCCCACCAGCAGGTAGGTGCCGATCACCCGCACCACGATCTGCAAGGTGGTGCCGAAGAAGGTGATATTCATGCGGCCGATGCCACGGTAGTGGCCCACATAGGAGTGGCCAATGAAGGACAAAAAGTAGAACCAGGCCATGAGCTGGAGGTAGGAGACCCCCAGGGGGATACTTTGCAGGTCATCGCCCAAAAACAGGGCCACCATGGGCCGTGCAAAGAGCCCCAGCAGCACAGAGAAGCCCACGCCGATGGCGGTGGTGATGGCAAAGCCCCGGAGAAAGCCCCGGTTGGCCCGGCGATATTGTTTGGCCCCCTGGTTTTGGGCCACAAAGATGGCGATGGCCTCGCAGGCGCTGATGCCAAAGGCCTGGGTGAAGTTTTCCACCCGGGTGGTGGCGGTGAAGGCGGAGATGGCGTCGGTGCTGATGCTGTTGACCGCGCTCTGGATCATCAGCTTGCCCAGGTACAGGCTGGATTGCTGGAGGGCGGCCACGGCGGCATAGCTGGTGGTGAGACGCATGAGCATAGGCTCCAGGTGCATGTCCGCCTTGCTGATGCGAAGGAAAGGGAGCTTTTTGCGCATGTAGAGAAAGCACAGCAGAGCGGAGAGCAGCTGGGCGCTGGAGGTGGCCAGGGCGGTGCCCACAATGCCCAGCTTCAGTTGGGCCACCAGCACCCAGGCGGCAAGCAGGTTATAGCCCAGAGAGGTGAGGAGAAAATACAGGGCCGCCTTGGTGTTGCCGATAGCCCGCAGAGTGGCGGCCAGATAGTTGTAGGCGAAGGTGAAGAGCATGCCCACCAGGATGATCCGCAAATAGTCGGTGGTGTCCGCCATCAGCTCCTCTGGAGTGGAGATGAGCCGCAGCAGCTGAGGCAGAAACAGCTGGGTCAGGGTGACGGCCACCAAGGTAGTGCCGCCGATGAGCACGCCGGAGACAAACATCTGCCGGCGCAGGCGGGGAAAGTTCTGTTCCCCGAAGAACCGGGCCACCAGTACGGACGCGCCCATGCAGGCTCCGGTGATGACGTAGATAAACAGGTTCATCACGCTCTCGGCTACCCCCAGGGCGGCAAAGGCGTCGCCGCCGATGAAGTGGCGGACAATGAGAGAGTTGATGATATTGTAGAGCTGCTGGAGCACATTGGCCGCCAGCAAGGGCAGACACAGCCGGATGAGTTGGCTGGTGATGGGGCCGGAGGTGAGGTGGATCTGTTTGGACACGGTAGCGCCTCCCGAAAGCCGCAAAGCGGCGGATTCTTCTCCATCATACCGCTGCGGCAGGAATTTGTAAACCGATGTTTCCACAGCCTGCCCAAATTTTGGGGAAAAATACGCCTGAGTGTCCCGCGGCGACAGAATACAGGGGAATGTGACGGGGGACATGCCCTATAATCGAAAGCGTCCCGGCCGAAAGGCCGCGGGCGCTTTGATTTTGCCCCGTCCCGGCGGGAGGGGAGAGGAGAGAATACCATGGCAGTGACCTGTACAGAAGAGGGGCGGCATCTCACCGCCGCCATCGGGGGAGAGCTGGACCACCACCGGGCCAAGGAGGTCATGGAGGAGCTGGACCGGCAGATCGACGCGGCCCTGCCCCGCACCCTGACCCTGGACCTGGGGGGCTTGACCTTTACGGATAGTTCGGGGATTGCAGTTTTGCTCCGGGCCAGCCGCCGCATGGCCCAGATCCAGGGTACCATGACGGTGGTGAACACCCCGGAGCAGGCACGGAGAGTGTTTGAGACCGCAGGGCTTTCGAAACTCATTCGCTTTCAATGAAAGAGGGGATACATATGAAGGTGGAAAATTACGTCACCCTGGAGTTTTCCAGCCGCTCAGCCAACGAGGGGTTTGCCCGTACCGCGGCAGCCTGCTTTGCCGCCCAGCTGGACCCTACTCTGGAGGAGATTAACGACATCAAGACCGCTGTCAGCGAGGCGGTGACCAACGCCATTGTCCACGCCTACCCCGACCGGCTGGGGAAGATCGTCATGAAGCTGCGCTTCCGGGAGGGCAACGAACTGGAGATCGTGGTGAAGGACTGGGGAGTGGGCATCGCCGACGTGGAGCAGGCCCGCACGCCTCTGTTCACCACCGGCAGCGAGGAGCGCTCCGGCATGGGCTTTACCATCATGGAGAGCTTTATGGACACGCTGAAGGTGCGCTCCACTCCGGGGAAGGGGACCACCGTCACCATGCGGCGGCAGATCGCCCGCCGTCTGGGGCGATGAGCGGCACAGCCACCGCGCCGGAGCTGCTGCAAGCTGCCCGGGAGGGGGACAACAAGGCCTGTGAGCAGGTGCTGGAGGAGAATAACGGCCTCATCTGGTCGGTGGTGCGTCGGTACTACGGCCGTGGGGTGGAGCCGGACGACCTGTACCAGCTGGGTTGCCTGGGGTTTTTAAAGGCAGTACGGGGCTTTGACCCCGCCTTCGGCACCCAGTTTTCCACCTACGCGGTGCCCAAGATCGCCGGGGAGATTCGACGGTTTTTGCGGGACGACGGGGCGGTGAAGGTAAGCCGGGGATTGAAGGAGCAGGGAGCTCTCATCCGGGGGGCACGGGCCAAGCTGTGGAGTGAGCTGGGGCGGGAACCCGCCCTGTCGGAATTGGCGGAGGCCACCGGGCTGACCCCCGAAGAGATTGCCGCCGCCGAGACCGCCGCCGATCCGGTAATTTCCCTGCAAACGGAGACCGGAGAGGGTGGCCTGACCTTGGAGGGGGTGCTCAGCGCCGGAGGCATGGAGGAGGGCCTGGTGGAGCGGATTGCCCTGCGGGGGGCGCTGGAGCAGCTTCCAGAGCGGGAACGGGAGGTGTTGCTGCTGCGCTACTACAAAGGGCTCACCCAGACCAACACCGCCCGGGTACTGGGGGTGTCCCAGGTGCAGATCTCCCGCCTGGAGCGCCGGGCGGTGGACAAGCTGCGCCAGGTGCTGCTGCCGCCGTAGAGAGGTTGGAAGGGCCGCTTTTTGCAAAAAAAGGCGGCCCTCTTTTGGCGGAAAGAGGGCCGCGAATCATTGCCGGGCGTGGAGGACTTGGCCGGACCGGATTTTGGAGAGAGAAGAAAACCGCCGACACACACGCCTGGATGGGGGACGTTCGAGGGGAAGTGAGGGACCCCCGAACGCTGGCTAAGTAAAGCCTGTTGAAAGGTTGGAAGAGAACCCGTTCAACAAAATTTATTATAGCGGCAGAAAGATTAAAGCGGTGTTAATGAAGAAAATCAAGCTGTTAAAATGTTGTAAAGGCCCCTGGTATCAAAACGATACCAGGGGCCGATTTTAATCCTCCAGCATACGGTAACCGATGCCCAATTCCGTGAGAACGTACTTGGGCTCGGAGGGATTTTCCTTCAGCTTGCGGCGGATATTGGCCATGTTTACCCGGAGAATCTGGTTGCTGGTGCCGCCGTAGGGGCCCCACACGTGCTCCAGGATAAAGTCGTAGGTCAGTACCTTGCCTGCGTGGATGCACAAAAGCTCCAAAATTTTGAATTCGTTCTGGGTGAAGTGGATTTCCTCCCCATCCAGCAGCACCTGGTGCTTGGCAATGTCCACCGTCAGGTCCTTGATGTGGTACACATCCTTCTGGGACCCCTGGGACAGCTTGAGCCGGTCGCTGCGGCGCAGGGTGGTGCGGATGCGGGCCAGCAGCTCGGAGACGCCGAAGGGCTTGACAATGTAGTCGTCTGCGCCCATGTCCAGGGCCTTCACCTTCTCCGACTCCCGATCCCGGGCGGAAATGATGATCACCGGGGTCTCCTGGGGCAGGCCGCTGACCTCCTTCAAGATCTCCATGCCGTCCATGTCGGGCAGGCCCAGATCCAGCAGGATCAGGTCGGGACCGTGGGAGAAGAACAGGGACAGCCCCTCCTTGCCGCTGAAGGCAGGGATGGCCTTGTAGTCGTTGGCTGTGAGGGCGCGGCAGATAAAGTTGCTGATGGTTTTTTCATCCTCAATGACGAGGATCACACGTTTTTCATTCATCGTTGGTTTCCTCCATTGGCAGGCCAAAGCGGAAGACTGCTCCGCCTTCCGGGTCGTTGCCGGCGGCAAAGAAGCCGTTGTGGGCCTTGATGATGCTCTGACAGACGGACAGGCCGATGCCCATGCCCCGGGACGAGTCGTCGGAGAGCCGGGCGGACAGGGGGCGGCCGGACTGCACTGCCTGCCGCACCTCCGGGGAAATGCCCTTGCCCCGATCCCGTACCTCCACCACCGCCCAGTCGTCCTGGCGGAACAGGTGCAGGCGGATGTGGTCGTGATCGCCGGAGTGGCGGATGGCGTTTTCCAGCAGGTTGACCATCACCTGCTTGATGAGCATGGGCTCCATGGGCAGGTAGAGAATATCCTCCGACAGGTCCAGAGAGATATGGTAGGCGGGAAAGCGGCGGCGAATGGTGAGCAGGGCGTCGCCGGCCACCTCCTCCAGCATCTCCTCCTGTTTGTTCAGGGGCATGGTGCCGTCCCGGATTTTGGTGATGGACAGCAGGTTTTCCACCATGGCAATGAGGGAGTCGGCATCACTTTTGATGTCCTGGACCAGAGAGAGATTTTTTTCTGAGTTTTTGACCTCATCCGCCGCAAGGAGCACCGTAGCGGCTCCGGAGATGGCGGTGAGGGGGGTGCGCAGGTCGTGGGACACCGCCCGGAGAATGTTGCCCCGGATGGCCTCCCGGTCGGCCTCCAGCTGGATGGCGTTTTTCTCCTCGTTAAGGCGGGCGTTAAGCTCGTAGAGGGCCTTGGTGTTCTGCTCCCGCTTGATGGCCTCCATGGCCTGGAGCTTCACCCGGGAGGTGAGGGCACACACCACCGAGGAGATGAGTACCATGCTCACCATAGCCACGGGGTAGCCCGCGTAACTCAGGGAGAAGGCCCGGTAGGGGAACATAAAGTAGTAGTTGATACAAAACCCGCCCACCAGGGAGGCGGCAATGCCGTAAGCATATCCGTCGGTGAGAAAGGAGATAAAGACCACTGCAAGCACAAACACCAGGGCGGAGTTGTTCTCCGCGCCGGTGTGGCCCAGCAGGATGCTGCTGACCACATAGGCGATGCAGAGAAACACCAGGGTGATCACCAGATTCCGGGGCACCGACGGCAGGATCCCCAGGGCCTTGGAGACGGCGTGATAGAGGCGCAGCAACGATTTGGACATACCTGGACTCCTTTCTCCAAAATGGGGCAGAAAGTGAGTGTAAAGAACACTCTTATTATATCAGGAAGGGGCAGGTCCGTAAAGAGAGAGAAGGATTGGGGAGGGCGAGGAAAAAACAGGGGGATCATTCTTGTCTGTCGGGAAAGAAAGTGGTATAATACAATGATTTCTTACAGGGACACAGTCCCTGATATTTACAGAAAAGAACAGTGAGGGAACAGCGATGACGTATCGGGAAGAATTTATTACCTTTATGGTGCGCTCCGGCGTACTGACCTTCGGGGACTTTACCACCAAGTCCGGCCGCAAGACCCCCTACTTTGTGAATACCGGCAACTATAAGACCGGCGCTCAGGCCGCCAAGCTGGGCGACTACTACGCCGCCTGCATCCAGGAGCACATGCCCGAGGGCATCACATGCCTGTTTGGCCCCGCCTACAAGGGCATCCCCCTGGCGGTGTCCGCCGCCGCCTCCCTGTACCGCAACTATGACCGGGACCTGCCCTATTGCTTCAACCGCAAGGAGGCCAAGGACCACGGCGAGGGCGGCTCCATGGTGGGCTACAAGCCCCAGGACGGGGACAACGTGGCCATCATCGAGGACGTGGTCACTGCCGGCACCGCCGTGCGGGAGTCCATTGAGCTCTTCAAGCACGTGGCCGATGTGCACATGAAGGCCCTGTTTGTCTCGGTGGACCGCATGGAGCGGGGCACCCGGGACTGCTCCACCCTGGACGAGCTGCGGGAGGACTACGGCATCCAGGTGTTCCCCATCGTCACCGTGCGGGAGGTCATCGACTTCCTCCACAACAACCCCGTGGACGGCAAGGTGTATATCGATGACGAGATGAAGGCCAAGATGGAAGCTTACCTGGAGCAGTACGGCGCCAAGGGCTAAGAAAAAATCTTATCGTCCCCCTCGGAGAGCGGAGGGGGGCCTCCGGGGGGAACTGGTGCCCCCCGGAAAACGCGGCGCGCGAACGCGCAAAGCGATCCCCGCAGGGATCGCCCGCGTTTTGGATGGAGGCCTATCTGGCCGAGTACGGAGCCAGAAAGTAAAAAATTCCCGCCCCCGCGTTTTAGAGAGAAAGGAGTGATCCCCATGGCCATTCATACCGGTCACCGTCAGCGGATGAAGCAGGAATTTCTGGCCCGGGGGATCGAGGGCTGGCCAGACCACCGGGTGCTGGAGCTGCTGCTCTTCTACACCATCCCCCAGGGGGATGTGAACGAGCTGGCCCACGAGCTCATCGAGCAGTTCGGTTCCCTGTCTGGGGTGCTGGACGCCTCGGTGGAGGAGCTGTGCAAGGTCAAGGGCGTGGGAGAGCACACGGCGGTCTTTCTGCGGATGCTGCCGGCGGTTCTGGGCCGCTATCAGGCCAGCCGCACCCGCCTCAATGATGTGATCAACAGCCCGGAGGACGCCTACCCCTGGCTGGAGCCCTACTTTTTCGGAGCCCGGAATGAGATGGTGTACGTGCTGTGCCTGGATGGCAAGCGCCAGGTGCTGGGAGTGCGGAAGGTGGCCGAGGGCAGTATTGAGATGGCCGAGATGAATGCCAGGCGCATTGCGGAGGAGGCCATGGGCCTGCGGGCCGCCCGGGTGTATGTGGCTCATAACCACGTGAGCAATATGGCCATTCCATCTCAGGACGACTGGCTGACCACCGACGCCCTGCGGGCCATTCTGGCCCCCATCAGCATCTATCTGGAGGACCACCTGGTCTTTGTGGACGGGGACATGGTGGCCATGAGTGAGAGTCACAAGCTGCGGGGCCTTCAATTTGTATAAAACTTGCGCCTCTCCCGGAAAACTAGGGGAGAGGCGCAAGTTTTGGTTGCCGTAGAACATTAGTTCTGATATAATGGTAAGACCAGTCCCGTGTCAGAGGAGGGGAGAATATGCCCAGATTTGAAGTGGTTTCCGAGTATACGCCCTCGGGGGATCAGCCCCAGGCCATTGAGGCCCTGTCCCAGGGCATCGAGATGGGCCTGGACGAGCAGACTCTGCTGGGCGTCACCGGCTCGGGCAAGACCTTCACCATGGCCAAGATCATTGAGCAGGTCCAGCGGCCCACCCTGGTGCTGGCCCATAACAAGACCTTAGCTGCCCAGCTGTGTGCCGAATTTAAGGAGTTTTTCCCCAACAACGCGGTGGAATATTTCGTCTCCTACTACGATTACTACCAGCCGGAGGCCTACATCCCTCACACCGACACCTTTATCGAGAAGGACTCGGCCATCAATGAGGAGATCGACCGCCTGCGCCTGTCCGCCACCGCCTCCCTGCTGGAGCGGCGGGACGTGATCGTGGTCTCCTCCGTGTCCTGCATCTACGGCCTGGGCGAGCCGGAGGACTTTGCCAAGATGATGGTCTCCCTGCGAGTGGGGGACACTCTGGAGCGGGACGAGTTTTTAAAGCGGCTGGTGGCCATCCGCTATGAGCGCAACGACATCGCCTTTGAGCGCAACATGTTCCGGGTGCGGGGGGACACAGTGGAGGTGTGGCCCGCCTACTGGAAGGACACCGCCATCCGGGTGGAGTTCTTCGGGGACGAGATCGACCGCATCTCCGAAATCAACGTGGTCACCGGCTCCCCCATCCGCAAGCTCAGCCACATCCCCATCTGGCCTGCCACCCACTATGTCACCCCCAAGGAGAAGATGGACGCCGCCGTCCAGGAGATTTACAAGGAACTGGAGGAGCGGGTGGCCTACTTTGAAAAGGAAAACAAGCTCATCGAGACCCAGCGCATCAAACAGCGCACCATGTACGACGTGGAGATGATGCAGGAGCTGGGCTACTGTTCCGGCATCGAGAACTACTCCCGGGTCATCGAGGGCCGCCCGGTGGGCTCCCCGCCCCATACCCTGCTGGACTACTTCCCCAAGGATTTTGTCCTGTTTATCGACGAGAGCCACGTTACCCTGCCCCAGGTGCGGGCCATGTACAACGGCGATCGGGCCCGGAAAAACACCCTGGTGGACTACGGCTTCCGTCTGCCCTGCGCCTACGACAACCGGCCGCTGAAATTTGAGGAGTTTGAGAAGCGGCTCAACCAGGTGATCTACGTCTCCGCCACCCCCGGCGAGTATGAGCGTACCCGGTCTGGCCAGATCGTGGAGCAGGTCATCCGGCCCACCGGACTGCTGGACCCCAAGATCGAGGTGCGGCCGGTGGAGGGGCAGATCGACGACCTCATTGGGGAGATCAACGCCCGCACCGCCCGGAAAGAGCGGGTGCTGGTCACCACTCTTACCAAGAAGATGGCGGAGGACCTCACCGATTACTTGCAGAATACGGGCATCAAGGTGCGGTACATGCACCACGACGTGGATACCATGGAGCGCATGGAGATCATCCGGGATTTACGCCTGGGTACCTTCGATGTGCTGGTGGGCATCAACCTGCTCCGGGAGGGTCTGGACCTGCCCGAGGTGTCCCTGGTGGCCATTCTGGACGCGGACAAGGAGGGGTTCCTGCGCAGCGAGACCTCCCTTATCCAGACCATCGGCCGTGCCGCCCGAAACGCCGAGGGCATGGTGGTCATGTACGCCGACACCATCACCCCCTCCATGCGCCGGGCCATGGACGAGACGGAGCGCCGCCGCCAGAAGCAGGACGCCTACAACAAGGAGCACGGCATCGTGCCCAAGACGGTCATCAAGTCGGTGCGGGATCTGCTGGAGATCTCCGCCCCGGCGGACGAGCCCTCCCAGACCCGCAAGGGCCGGGTGAAGGCCATGAGCAAGCAGGAGAAGGCCGCCGAGATCGCCCGCCTGGAGAAGGCAATGAAAGAAGCTGCAAAAATGCTGGAGTTCGAATTGGCCGCTACCCTGCGGGATCAGATCATCGAGCTGCGGGGGCAGTAAGAGCCATCATATCAAAATAAGGAATGAGACCCATGGCAAAGCAAAAAGAAGAAAAAACCAATGTCATGCGCATTTTGGAGCAGAAGGGCATTCCCTACACCCCCCACACCTATCCCCACGAGGACGGCGTGGCGGTGGACGGGGTAAGTGTGGCCCGCTCCCTGGGCCAGGACCCGGAGTGCGTGTTCAAGACCCTGGTGGCCCGGGGGGCCTCCAAGGCCATCTATGTGTTTGATATCCCTGTGGGGGACAGCCTGGATTTGAAAAAGGCGGCCAAGGCGGTGGGGGAGAAGTCCATCGCCATGCTCCACCAGAAGGAGCTGCTGCCCCTCACCGGCTATGTCCACGGGGGCTGCTCTCCGGTGGGCATGAAGAAGCAGTATCCCACCGTGTTCCACGAGACGGCGGAAATCATCGACAGCATTATGGTGTCCGCCGGAAAAATCGGCTATCAGGTGCAGCTCAACCCCGCTGACCTCATCGCTCTGGTGGGGGGAACCACTGCTGACGTGACGGTGGAATAAACGCTCTGCCTGGAGGGAAATTAAATGAATGAGACACAGCGGCGCAGCGGCAGCGGCCTGGTGCTGGCGGGAGCCAGCCTGTGGGGCCTCATCGGCCTCTTCAACCGGGCTCTGCTGGGGGCCGGGCTGGGGCCGGAGAGCATTGTGCTGGTGCGCAACCTGGGAGGCCTTGTGGTGCTGGCCCTGGTACTGGCGGTGTGGAAGCGGGAGGCCTTTCGGGTGCAGTGGAAGCACCTGGGGTGGTTTTTCGGCACCGGGGTGGTGAGCGTGGTCTTCTTCACCTGGTGCTACTTCAGCTGTCAGGAGCAGTGCTCTCTGGCGGTGGCCGCCATTTTGCTCTACACCTCCCCCGCCTTTGTGGTGCTGCTGTCCGCCCTGCTGTGGCGGGACAAGATCACAAAGCGGAAGCTGATGGCCCTGGGGCTGACCTTCTTCGGCTGTGCCTGTGTGGCGGGGATCTGGAGCGGCGGGACTGCCCTGACGGCACAGGGCCTGCTGCTGGGGCTGGGGGCCGGATTTTTCTATGCCCTTTACTCCATCTTCGGCCGCTTTGCCCTCAAGCACTATGGCCCCTACACCGTCACCCTATATACCTTCGTCTTTGCCGGGTTTGCTGCCCTGGTGTTTCTGCGCCCGGCGGAGCTGGTCCTCTTGGTGGACCAGCCCAAGCTGCTGCGAGCTGCTGCCGCCTTGGTGGTGGTGTCCACGGTGCTGCCCTACCTGCTTTATACCGCCGGTCTGGCCCGCATCGACAGCGGCAAGGCCGCCATCCTGGCCTCGGTAGAGCCGGTGGTGGCCGCACTGGTGGGGGTGCTGGTATTTCACGAGACGATGGACTGGTCCACCGCCCTGGGTGTGGTGAGCATCCTGGCGGCGGTGGTGCTGCTGCGAGAGTAAAAAATGCCCCGTTTGGGGAGAGAGCAAGAGGAAACAACGCCATGCAGAGTTTTATTGAGATCAAAGGGGCTCGGGAGAACAACCTGAAAAACATCGACCTGACCATTCCCCGGGACAAGCTGGTGGTGCTCACCGGTCTGTCCGGGTCTGGCAAGTCCTCCCTGGCCTTCGATACCATCTACGCCGAGGGACAGCGCCGGTATGTGGAGTCCCTCAGCTCCTACGCCCGGATGTTTTTGGGCCAGATGGAGAAGCCTGATGTGGACTACATCGACGGGCTTTCTCCCGCCATCTCCATCGACCAGAAAACTACCTCCAAGAATCCCCGCTCCACGGTGGGCACGGTGACTGAGATCTACGACTACCTGCGTCTGCTGTGGGCCCGGGTGGGCACGCCCCACTGCCCCATCTGCGGCAAGGAGATCAAGCAGCAGACCATCGACCAGATCATCGACCAGGTCCTGGCTCTGCCCGAGGCCACCCGCATCCAGGTCATGGCCCCGGTGATTCGGGGCAAGAAGGGCGAGCACGCCAAGATCTTTGAAGATGCCCGCCGTTCCGGCTATGTGCGCTGCCGGGTGGACGGCATCGCCTATGATCTCAGCGAGGAGATCAAGCTGGAGAAGAACAAGAAACACAACATTGAGATCGTGGTGGACCGTCTGGTCATCCGGGACGATATCACCCGCCGCCTCACCGACAGCGTGGAGGTGGCCTCCAACCTGGCGGGCGGTCTGGTGGTCATCAACGTGGTGGGGGAGGACCGGGACATCCTCTTTTCCCAGAACTACGCCTGCGAGGACTGCGGCGTGTCCATTGAGGAGCTCACCCCCCGCATGTTCTCCTTCAACAACCCCTTCGGCGCCTGCCCCACCTGTACCGGTCTGGGCAGCCAGCTGAAGGTGGACCCCGACCTGGTGATTCCCAACAAGAATCTGTCCATCCTGGAGGGGGCCATCACCGCCTCCGGCTGGAACAACATCAAGTCCGACGGCATCTCCCGCATGTACTTTGACGCCCTGGCCAAGAAGTACCGCTTCAAGCTGGACACCCCGGTGAAGGATCTGTCCAAAGAGGTACTGGACGTGATCCTCTACGGCACCAAGGGGGAGGAGCTTACCCTCCACTATGACCAGCCCCGGGGGAAGGGCACCCTCCACCAGGCCTTTGAGGGCATCTGCAACAACCTGGAGCGGCGGTACAAAGAGACCCAGTCCGATGCGGTGCGCAAAGAGCTGGAGGACTGCATGAGCCAGAGCCCCTGCCCCACCTGCCATGGCCGCCGCCTGCGCCGGGAGTCCCTGGCGGTGACGGTGGGGGGCATCGACATCGACACCTTCTGCCACAAGTCGGTCACCGAGGCTTTGGACTTTATGGAGCATCTGGAGCTCACCGAGACCCAGCAGATGATTGCCGCCCAGATTTTGAAGGAGATCAAAAACCGCCTGGGCTTTTTGCGCTCGGTGGGGCTGCAATACCTGACGTTGTCCCGCTCCGCCGCCTCCCTGTCCGGCGGCGAGAGCCAGCGCATCCGCCTGGCCACCCAGATCGGCTCCTCTCTCATGGGAGTGCTTTATATTCTGGACGAGCCCTCCATCGGCCTTCATCAGCGGGACAACGACAAGCTGCTGAAAACCCTCCAGGACCTGCGGGATCTGGGCAACACCCTGCTGGTGGTGGAGCACGACGAGGACACCATGCGCGCCGCCGACTATATTGTGGATGTGGGCCCCGGTGCCGGTGTCCACGGCGGTGAGATTGTGGCCGGAGGAGGTCATGAACACCCCCGGCTCCATCACAGGAGACTATCTGGCGGGCCGCCGGAAGATCCTGGTTCCCGACCACCGCCGTCAGGGCAACGGGAAGCACCTGAAGATCTTCGGCGCCCGGGAAAATAACCTGCGGGGTGTGGACGTGGACATCCCCCTGGGCACCTTCACCTGCGTCACCGGCGTGTCTGGCAGCGGTAAGTCCTCCCTGGTCAACGAGATCCTCTACAAAAAGCTGGGGGCCGACCTGAACCGGGTCAAGGTGCGCCCCGGCAAGCACGACCGCATTGAGGGGGAGGAGTATCTGGACAAGGTCATCGACATCGACCAGTCCCCCATTGGACGCACTCCCCGCAGTAACCCCGCCACCTACACCGGGCTCTTCAACGACATCCGGGAGCTGTTTGCCTCCACCCAGGATGCCAAGGCCCGGGGCTATGGCCCGGGACGGTTCTCCTTCAACACCCGGGGCGGCCGGTGCGAGGCCTGCCAGGGCGACGGTCTGCTGAAAATTGAGATGCACTTCCTCCCCGACATCTACGTGCCCTGTGAGGTGTGTAAGGGCAAGCGGTACAACCGGGAGACTCTGGAAGTGCGCTACAAGGGCAAGAACATCTACGAGGTGCTGGAGATGACGGTGGACGAGGCCCTGCCCTTCTTCGAGAACATCCCCAAGCTGTATAACCGCCTGAAGACGCTGGAGGAGGTGGGCCTGGGCTATGTGAAGCTGGGGCAGTCCTCCACCACCCTGTCCGGCGGCGAGGCCCAGCGGGTGAAGCTGGCCACAGAGCTCAGCAAACGCTCCACCGGCAAGACCATCTATATTCTGGACGAGCCCACCACCGGCCTGCACAGCTACGATGTGCAGCGGCTTATTGATGTGCTGCAAAAGCTGGTGGATGCGGGCAACACCATTGTAGTCATCGAGCACAACCTGGATGTCATTAAAACCGCCGACCACATCATCGATCTGGGCCCCGAAGGGGGCGACGGCGGCGGCACCATCGTGTGTACGGGAACGCCGGAAGAGGTGGCTGCCTGTCCTCAGAGCTACACGGGCCAGTATTTGGCACGGATGCTGAAACCACAGCAATAACTTTATGATTTCTTAATTCCAGTTCCATTGACGTGGGGAACGAAAATGTGTAGGATAAAAAAGAAACGCTGGAAAAAGGAGTTAGGGCATGACCAGACTGACACTGACCGACCCGAAGGACGGGCGCTTTGCGCCCGCCTTTGCCCTGTATGAGCAGAGCTTTCCCATCCATGAGCGGCGTACAAAGCAGGCACAACAGGCCCGTTTGGGCTGCCCGGGCTATCACTTTGACCTGCTGATGGAGGGGGAGGAGTTTCAGGGCATCCTTCTGTGGTGGGAAGCTGGTCCCTTTTGCTATGTGGAGCACTTTGCCATCGTGCCCCAGCTGCGGGGAACGGGGATTGGAACCCGTGCCCTGGAGCAGCTGAGAAAAGAGGGACGCCGGGTCCTGTTGGAGATCGACCCTCCGGTGGATAAGGTCGCCCGCCGCCGTCAGCGTTTTTATGAGAAGGCAGGCTTCTGCGCCAATCCCTACCACCACATCCATCCCCCTTATCGTGCGGGCTTTTCTGGGCATGACCTGGTGGTGATGACCAGTCCCGGGCAGGTTGCACCCGGGGAGTATCAGGACTTTGCCCGGTATCTGGATCAGGTGGTCATGTCGGACTGTAAGCCTCCTCTGGAAGAAAACAGATAAAAAAGGAGTTTCGTTCCCCCCATGGATATCATGCACTTTTTAACGGAGACCGACTTTGGACGGTGTGTGTTCACTATGTTGGTCTCTATGATCCCCATTATTGAGCTGCGGGGCGGTATTCCCTTCGGCGTGGCCCTGGGGTTGCCCTACCAGGAGGCCTTTGTCTCCGCCGTGATCGGCAATATTATCCCCGCCCCCTTCATCATCGTCTATATCCGAAAGATTTTTATGATGATGCGCCGGTACATGCCCCGTCTGAATGGCCTGGTGGATAAGATGGAGAAAAAGGCCCACTTGAAGGGGCAGAAGGTGAGCAAGTACAAGTATATCGGCCTGTGGTTGTTTGTGGCCATTCCTCTGCCCGGCACGGGAGCCTGGACCGGCTCCCTGGCGGCCGCTTTCCTGGACATGCGCCTGCGGAAGGCCTTTCCGGCGGTGCTGCTGGGCGTGCTGACGGCAGGCTGCATCATGACCGCCCTGACCCATGTGGGGGTGAACCTGTTTTCCTGACACCACCCACCGCTCCCGGGCATAGGATGGCCCGGAGGTGGTATCCTTGACGCGGTTGGGAGAACTGGCAGCGGCCGTGCTGTTTGTCATTTGGGCGGCGGCCCTGCTGTGGTATTTGTTTGGACGGCTGCTGCGCCCCATTCGGGGAGAGCGGCTTTGGATGGTCCTGCCCGGAGAGGGGGACGGCGAGGGGCTGGAGGCGACCCTGCGCTGGCTGGCCTGGTGCCGGGAGAGCGGCGCCTTCCGGGGCTGGGCCGTGATTTTTGACCGGAGTCTGACTCCCCAGGGCCGGGAACTGGCCCTGAATTTAGCCCGGCGGTGGAGCTGGGTCAGCTGTTGTCCCGCCGGGAGCCTGGAGGAATGGCTCAGCCGGGACGAGGAACCATAAAAGAAGGAGGAGACGGTATGGACCAGGAGCGCGCGGAGAAGCCGGTGCTGGAGGGGACCGTCTCCTCCATTATTTTTCAAAATGAGGAAAACGGCTATACCATCCTTCGCCTGGACGTGGGGGAGGAGGAGATGACCGTGGTGGGCTCCATGCCCGGGGTGTCCCCGGGGGAGTACCTCACCGTGCGGGGAGAGTGGGTGCGACATGCAACCTACGGCACCCAGTTCCGGGCCGACGTGGTGGAGCGCCGCCTGCCTCAGGGTTTGAAAGAGGTCTATCACTACCTGGCCTCCGGGGCTGTCAAGGGGGTGGGCAAAGCCACCGCCCGGCTGCTGGTGGAGGAATTTGGGGAGGAGGCTCTCAACGTCATTGAGGAGGAGCCGGAGAAGCTCACCAAGATCCGGGGTATCTCCCCCAAGCGGGCCCGCACCATCAGCAACGCCTTCCGCCAGCAGATGGGCATGCGCCGCATGATGGAGTTTCTCAGCCAGCACCAGCTGCCTTTAGAGCTGGCCATGCCCCTGTATCGAAGCTACGGAGACGTGGCTTTGGAGGCGGTGCGGTCCAACCCCTATCTGCTCTCCGGGTGGGAGTTCGGGGTGGACTTCTCCCAAGCCGATGCCCTGGCCCTGGAGCTGGGGGTGGAGGGGGAGGCGCCTCTCCGCCGGGAGGCGGGTCTGCTCTTCGAGCTGGACCACAACTTAAACAACGGCCACAGCTTTCTCCCGGCGGGCAAGCTGGTGGCGGCCACCGGGCAGCTGCTGGGGGTGGACGGGGAGCTGCTGGAGCAGTCCCTGAAAACCCTGGAGACCCGGGGAGAGATCGTACGGGAGGAGATCGCCGGGGAGGAGGCCGTCTATCTGCCCCAGATCTACGAGGCGGAGGTGTACATCGCCCAGCGCATCGGAGAGATGAGCCAGGCCGAGCTGCTGCCCCCCGACGACCTGGACAAGCTGCTCAAAAGGATCCAGCACCGCCAGGGAATCACCTATGCGCCCCAGCAGCGCCAGGCGGTGGAGCAGGCGGCCAGCCGCCAGGTCATGCTTCTCACCGGCGGGCCGGGTACCGGCAAGACCACCTGCCTGCGCGGTGTCCTGGCCCTCTTTGAGGCCATGGGCCTGGAGACTGCCCTGGCTGCGCCCACGGGCCGGGCGGCCAAGCGCCTGGGGGAGTTGTGCTCCACCGAGGCCTCCACGATTCATCGCCTGCTGGAGACCGGTTTTGACCCCCACACCGGTCAGCTGGTCTTTACCCGCAATGAGTACGACCCTCTGGAGGTGGACGCCGTCATCGTGGACGAGGTGTCCATGGTGGATGTGCCCCTCATGGCGGCCCTGTTGTCCGCATTAAGAGACGACTGCCGTTTGGTGCTGGTGGGTGACCCAGACCAGCTGCCCTCCGTGGGGCCGGGAAATCTGTTTTCCGACCTGATCCGCAGCCAGGCAGTGCCCACCGTGCGCCTCACCGAGATCTTCCGCCAGGCGGCGCAGAGCGCCATCGTCCGCAACGCCCACCAGGTAAACCAGGGGGTGCTGCCCAACCTGCGGGAGAACCGGGGGGACTTCTTTTTCCTGCGCCGTCGGGATGCTCAGAGCGCGGCGGAGACCATTGTGGACCTGTGCCGCCGCCGTCTGCCGGAGAATATGGGAATCCCCGCTGACCAGATCCAGGTCCTCTCGCCCACCCGCCGCCGGGGTACCGGTACCGGAGTGCTCAATCAGGCCCTCCAGGCTGCTCTGAACCCGCCGGATGAGAACAAGGGGGAGCGCCGCTTTGGAGACTGGATTTTCCGGGCGGGGGACCGGGTGATGCAGGTGAAGAACAACTACGACATCCTCTGGCGGGAGGACGGGGGTTCCGATTCCGGCATGGGGATGTTTAATGGCGATATTGGGGTCATCCGGTCGGTGGACCGGGAGTGCATCACGGTAGATTTTGATGGAAAAATTGTAGAGTACACCCCTGACATGCTGGGGGAGCTGGAGCCTGCCTTTGCGGTGACGGTACATAAGGCCCAGGGCAGCGAGTACCGGGCGGTGATCTTGGCCGCTTTGGATGGAGCCCCCATGCTGATGACCCGGGGGGTTTTGTACACCGCCATCACCCGGGCCAAGGAGCTGTTTATCGTCGTAGGGGATGACCAGGCGGTGGAGCGCATGGTGGCCAACAACCGCCAGACCCGCCGCTACTCTGGTCTACGTGCTCGGTTACTTTTCTTGAAAGAAAAGTAACCAAAAGAACTTTGCGCAAAACTGCGTTTTGCTTCTGGGGCATACAAAGGTTTATACCATACATCGAAAACAAAAATAGGGATGGCGCTGCCATCCCTATTTTTTTCAAGAAAGCTGTAACTTATCTGAAAAAGCGACGTTTAACAAGTGGAACCAACAAAACGGGAGACCGGGAGGGAGGAGATGGAGAATGAGCCAGGATTTTGCGGCGGCCTGTCAGGTCTACTATGATCGGGTATACCGCTTCCTACTGGCTCTCTCCGGTGACCCAAACCAGGCGGAGGACCTGACCCAGGAGGTCTTTTACCGGGCCCTGCTCCACATCGGCCGCTATCAGGAACAGGGACAGATGTTTACCTGGCTGTGTGCCATCGGAAAAAATCTGTGGCTCAGCCAGTGCCGCAGGGAACGCCGCCGTCCCCACTCCATCTCCGATACCCCCCAGCCCGGGCCGGAGGAGACCCTCTCCGCCCAGGAGGTCCAGAATGCCTTGCGCAGGGCGGTAACTGCCCTGCCGGAGGACTACCGGGACGTGGTCATTCTCCACGTCTACGGTGAGATCGCCTTAAAAGATATTTCGGTCATGAAGGGCAAGTCGGAGAGCTGGGCCAAGGTTACCTACTATCGGGCTAAACAAATGCTGAGACAGAATTTGGAGGGATTTCGATGAAAAATAGGTGCGATATTGTGCAGGACCTGCTCCCCCTCTATGTGGACGGCTGCTGCACCCAGAGCAGCCGGGAGCTGGTGGAGGAGCATCTGGAGGAGTGCCCCGCCTGCAAACAGGTTTTTGGGGCGATGACGGGGGACATTCCCGCTCCCCAGGAGCCTGAGCCGGAGGCGGAGCCGATTCCGGCAGAGCCTGTCCCGGAGGAACCGGAGAAAAAGCAGGAGAAAACCTTTCGCAAGGGGATGAAGAAGATCCGCCGCCGGTGGATCGCCTCGCTCCTTGTGGTGGTGATCCTGGTGCCCTTTGTGCTCCTGGGTATCAACCAGGTGAGAAAGGATGGCCTGTGTTATACCAACCTCCATGAGCTATACCTGGCCCACGCTTTCCTGGGAAAGATGAAGGCCGGGGACTATGAGGGAGCGGCCAAGTATGTGGACCGGGAGCTCAGACGGGGAGAGTTTCAGGAGCGGTTTACCGAAGAGGAGCTGGCAAACTATGACCAGGATGCCATCGACACCTTTGTAGCCGCCGCCCAGGGCTATACCGAGATGGGGGGACTGTCCAGCTACCGCTTCCACTGGGGCGGATATGCTGCTGCCTATCAGTGCAGCGAATCCTTCGATGGCGTGCCCATCTACCAGTTTGACTTTACCATTACCGTGGGTGGGAAAGACTACCTGGCATCCCTGGAGGTGACGGACAACGGGGTATTAAACTGCTACGTTTATGACAACCCCATGGGCGGCCCACAGCAGCTCAACGCCATAAGCGTTTGGGAGTACACCCTGTGGGATGAGTATGAGGCTCGTTATGATAACCCGGAGCGGGAGGCAGCGTATACCACTTATGTGGAGCAGCAGGCCTATGAGAGCGGCTCCGCTCCGAAGGAAGGATAAAAAGAAAGAACGGCCCTGCGCACCTTTCCAGGTGCGCAGGGCCGTTATGTTGTATGCTTACTTTTTAAAGCCGTCCTTCAGGCTGACGGCCCGGTTGAACACCAGAGCGCCAGGCTTGCTGTCCTTGCTGTCGGCGCAGAAGTAGCCAAGACGCAGGAACTGGAAGCGGTCGCTGGGCTGGGCGTTGGCCAGACCGGCCTCCAGCTTGCAGCCCTTCAGCACCTCCAGGGACTTGGGATTCAGGCAGTCCAGGAAGTTCTTGTCGCCGGCGTCGGGGGCCTCGTCGGCAAACAGGTTGTCGTACAGGCGCACCTCGGCGTCCACGGCGGTGTGAGCGTCCACCCAGTGGATGGTGGCGCCCTTCACCTTCCGGCCGTCGGCAGGGTTGCCGCCCTTGGAGTCGGGGTCATAGGTGGCCAGGATTTCCACCACATTGCCCTGCTCGTCCTTGACGCAGCCGGTGCACTTGATGAGGTAGGCGCCCTTCAGGCGGCACTCGGGGCCGTCGGGATACAGACGCTTATATTTGGGGATGGGGGTCTCCAGGAAGTCGTCGGCCTCCACATACAGGTCCCGGGAGAAGGTCACCGGGCGGGTGCCGGCGTCGGGATCGTTGGGGTTGTTTTCCACCTCAAAGGTCTCGCTCTGGCCCTCGGGGTAATTGGTGATGGTCAGCTTGATGGGGCGCAGCACCGCCATGGCCCGCTGGGCGTGCTCATTGAGGTCCTCCCGCAGGCAGTGCTCCAGGAAGCCGTACTCCACCACAGAGGTGTTCTTGGCCACGCCGATGCGGTCGCAGAAGTTGCGGATGGAGGCGGGGGTGTAGCCCCGGCGGCGCAGGCCGCACAGGGTGGGCATACGGGGATCGTCCCAGCCGGACACATAATTGTCCTCCACCAGCTTGCGCAGTTTCCGCTTGCTCATGACGGTGTGGTCGATGTTCAGGCGGGCAAACTCGATCTGCCGGGGATGGGAGGGCACGTCGGTGTGCTCAATGACCCAGTTGTAGAGGGGACGATGGTCCTCATACTCCAGGGAGCACAGGGAGTGGGTGATGCCCTCCAGAGCGTCCTGAATGGGGTGGGCGAAGTCGTACATGGGGAAGATGCACCACTTGGTACCCTGACGGTGATGCTCAATGTAGCGGATGCGGTAGAGCACCGGGTCGCGCATGTTGAAGTTGCCGCTCTCCAGGTCGATCTTGGCCCGCAGAGTGTACTTGCCCTCAGGGAACTCCCCGTTCTTCATCCGCTCAAACAGGTCCAGGCTCTCCTCGATGGGGCGGTCACGCCAGGGGGAGCGGGCGGGAGTGTTGGTGTCGCCCCGGTACTCCTTGAACTGCTCAGGGGTCAGCTCGCACACGTAGGCAAGACCCTTCTTGATGAGGCCCACGGCCAGCTCGTAGGTTTTTTCAAAGTAGTCGCTGCCGTAGAAGAACCGATCGCCCCAGTCAAAGCCCAGCCAGTGGATGTCCTCTTGAATAGCATCCACAAACTCGGTGTCCTCTTTGGCGGGGTTGGTGTCGTCCATGCGCAGGTTGCAGATACCGCCGAACTTTTCGGCAGAGCCGAAGTCGATGATCAGCGCCTTGCAGTGGCCGATGTGCAGATAGCCGTTGGGCTCGGGCGGAAAACGGGTGTGGACCTGCATCCCGGCAAACTGTCCGCCGGGAGCGATGTCCTCCGCGATAAATTCATGAATAAAGTTCTGGCTGGGGGCGGGACCCTCGGTGGCGGGGGTGCCGGTCTTGATGTCATCAGCCATGGTTGACCCTCCTGTCTCTTTCGCGGGCAACAAAGCGGCCCGCGTGGGAATCTTAACTTCATTATTCTACACCAGGGGCGGTTGTCTGGCAAGGCTTTTTCCGTTTTTCCGACTCTGGGCCTATCTTGCGGGGGAGAGCGGCATGTGTTATACTCATTAGATAAAATTCAGGTGCCCAGGGCACAGAGAGGAGGCGCATCATGCGCCAAATGCGTCGCTTTTCACAGGAACTTACCCCCGAGGAATGCCGCCGGGTGCTGGAGCGAGGAACCCATGGGGTGCTGGCGGTGCTGGGGGATGAGGGCTATCCCTACGCAGTCCCCCTGAGCTATGTCCACGGAGAAGGGAAACTCTGGTTTCACTGCGCCAAAACCGGACACAAACTGGACGCCATTCGGGCGTATCCTAAGGTATCCTTCTGCGTGGTGGACCGGGATGATATCGTTCCCGAAGAGTATACCACCTACTTCCGCAGCGTCATCGCGTTTGGGACAGCCCGGGAGCTGGAGGACCCGTGGGAAAAGCGTCAGGCCCTGGAGGCCCTGGCCGCCAAATACTCCCCGGAGCAGGAGGCAGGACGGAAAGAGGAGATCCGCGCCCAGTTTGCCAACGTGACCATGGTGGAGCTCACCGTGGAGCACATGACGGGCAAGGAGGCCATCGAGCTGGTACGGAAGAAAAATTCTTCCACTTTGTGACCTGGTCACAGTATACCCACGAAAAATGGGGTATCATACCCACAGAACCAGAAAGAACCGCCAAAGGAGGCCGGAACTATGACATATGATCTTGTGGTGCTGGGCAGCGGCCCGGCGGGCCTCTCGGCGGCGGTGACCGCCCGGGGCCGGAACAAAAGCGTGCTGGTCATCGGCAACCGCTGGCAGGACAGTCCCCTGGCCAGGGCCGAGCGGATCGACAACTACCTGGGTATGCCGGGACTGACCGGGGTGGAGATGCTGGAGGCCTTCCAGCGCCACGCCCAGGAGATGGGGGTCGAGATGGTCACCGGCAAGGTGCTCTCCATTATGGAATGGGAGGGCTTCCACCTGACAGTGGGAAGCCAGATCTACCAGGGCTCCGCCCTGATTCTGGCCCCCGGCGTGGTGCGCCAGGCCAAGTTCCCCGGGGAGGAGACCTACCTGGGGCGGGGCGTGAGCTACTGTGCCACCTGCGACGGGATGCTTTACCGCAATAAGCCGGTGGCGGTGGTGGGCCGCAGCAAGGACGCCCCCCACGAGGCAGCTTACCTCAAAAGCCTGGGCTGCCAGGTGGTCTATGTGGCCCCCAAGCGGCCGGAGGAACTGGACGAGGGAATCCCCTTTATCCAGGCGGCCAAGCTGGCCGTGAAGGGCGAGCAGACGGTCACTGCTTTGGAGGCGGATGGAGCGGACATCCCGGTGAACGGCGTGTTCATTCTCCGGGAGGCGGTGGCCCCCGGCGATCTGCTCCCCGGGCTCACCTTCCAAAATGGGGCCATCCAGGTGGACCGCTCCATGGCCACCAGCGTGCCAGGCGTCTTTGCCGCCGGGGACGTGACAGGAGCCCCTTTGCAGGTCTCCAAGGCAGTGGGAGAGGGGCTGATCGCCGCCCTGTCCGCCTGCGAATATCTGGACAAGCGGGCGGCAAACTAAGTTCATATATTTTATCAGAAAGAAGGATTTGAATATGGCACTGCAGCATTACAACAAGGAAAGTTTTGACAAGGGCCTCCAGGAGGGCAAGCTGATGATGGTGGACTTCTGGGCCAACTGGTGCGGTCCCTGCCGTATGCTGGGCCCCGTGATCGAGCAGCTGGCCGATCAGTACGAGGGCAAGGCCGAGATCGGCAAGGTGGACGTGGATGAGCAGGGCGAGCTGGCCATGCGCTACGGCGTCATGTCCATCCCCACCGTGATCTTCTTCAAAAACGGCAAGGAGATCGACCGCAAGGTGGGCGTGATGCCCGCCGGTGCCTTCACCCAGGTGCTGGATCAGAACCTGTAAGACGAAAAAATCCCGCTGTCACAAGACAGCGGGATTTTTTGTTGCCTTTTTACTGGCAGCCGGAGCACCCGGAGCAGCCTGACCCAGGACAGCCAGAGCAGGGGGAGGAGGGGGGCGGCCCCTGCTTGCGGCGGCGGCGCTGAGCCAGCAGGTCGGCTGCAATCAGCACCACGCACCAGAAGATGAGCAGCGCCAGGATTAAAATGGCGCAGTTGCGGAAGAAGGTCTCGGGCAGCAGGAGGATAATCGGGTCGGTGCGCCAGTCAAAGAGCCAGTTGGTTTTTCCCGGGAAAAACAGGGAGTGAAATACCACAAAGGCCCGCTCAAAGTTGGTGGCAGCTACCGCACCCACCACCAGGAACACGGCGCCCAGACCAATGGCCGCCCAGAAGCCGGGGCCATGGCCCAGAAGGGGGGCGGGGGCGAGCCGACGTTTCCGGCTGAGGACAAACAGGACCAGAAGGGCGGCCAAAGAGACCAACGCCACCACCAGGTCCAGCACAAACAGCACCCGCACATCGGCAAAGTGGGAGGCGCCGGACTGGGAGAAGGGGAGCACCCCGGCGGCAAAGTCGGGCCGCAGCCCCAGGCAGTAGTCCATCACCTGGTTAAACGCCTCCTTGATCTGCTCCATGCTCAGCCCGGTGTAGCCGTCCAGATTCAGAGCCTCAATGTGGGCGTAGTAAAAGGGACGGCACAGCAGGGGGACAGCGATGGAGGCGGTGAGCACCAGCAGAGCAGTGAACACACCGGTGAAAAGGGAGAGCAGCTTACTTGGTTTCATAGGGGGTACCTCCCAAAGAATGGTTTGCGCCTGACAGAGCGATGAGCACCTGAGCAGGCAGATAGAAGAGCCACATCCCGATCCGGACAAACTCCCCCACGGCAGGGGAGATCAGCTCCGGGCTCTGGAACAGGCCCACGCACAGGTCGCAGCACAAAAACAGCCACAGACCCACAGAAAACAGCTTCATGGCCTGCCCGGGGCAGCCCAGACTGGCCAGAGCGTTGCACAAAAAATTGGTGAAGTAGAATAGAGCCAAAACATTTAAGGGGAGCAGCAGACCCAGACCTTTCAGCACGAGAAGGGACAGGAGAAACAGCGCTGCCCGCAGGCCCCATAGGATCCGGCCCCTGTTGCAGCGAGAAATCCGAATCAAGTACAGCCCCTGCACCAGACAGAACAAAGCGATGCCCAGGGCGTAGTGGGCGTCCAGCAGAAGGAGAAAGACATCAGCCAGGGCGGTGAGAGTTAGAGCAGCTGGCACCAGGCGGCTGCCGCCCCGGCGCGCCAGGTAGAGGGAATAGCCCAGACACAGCAAAATGCCGGCAAACTTGATGGGGTTGGAGCCACGGCCTCCGATGGTCAGATCCCAACATAGGAAGGCGGCGTAGAGAACGGCCTCCATGACCAGGAACAGGGCCAAAACACGGCGGGAGGAACCCAAAGCTTCTCCCTCCTTTCCTTCAACAGGCATTATCATAGCACAAAACGGCGCAGCAAACAAGAAAGAGGGCCCGGCAAATACCGGGCCCTCTTGTCTGGATGGAAAGTAGGATTACTTCTGAGCGGGCTTCTTACCGCCGAAGATGGTCTGGCAGGCCTCGATGGCCAGTACGATAGCCAGAACGAACAGCACCACAGCCAGCACCAGCTGCACCACAGCAGCGGTGGAAGCACCGGCAGCGGAGATGGCATTCCACTTGGCCAGAGCGGTCTGAACCAGGGAGGTCAGGGTGACGATCAGCATGAACAGCATGGGGATGTAGAACATCTTGTTGTTCTTGCCGATGTTGCCCAGCCAGGCACACACGGCCAGCAGAGCCAGAGCAGCCAGCAGCTGGTTGGCAGCGCCGAACAGAGGCCAGATGGTGGAGTAGCCGCCCAGGCCCAGGCCGATGCCCAGAACCACGGTGATCAGGGTGGCCACGAAGGGGTTGCACAGGATGGCCTTGGCACCGGTGGCGTCCTTATAGGTCTCGCCGGGCTTGAGCCAGAACTCCTGGAACATGTAGCGGGCCAGACGGGTGGCGGTGTCCAGAGAGGTCAGGCAGAACACGGACACGGTCAGCACCAGCAGGGAGCTGACGGTAGCCTGGGTACCGGCCAGACCGGGGATGGTAGCCACCATCTTGGAGATACCAGTGGCAAACACGTTGGTGGGAGTGCGCAGGCCGTCCATATAGTCGTTCCAGATGAAGGCCACAGCGCACAGAGAAACCAGAGCCAGAGCACACTCAATGAGCATGCCGCCGTAAGCGATGGGCTTGGCATCGCGCTCGTGGTCCAGCTGCTTGGCGGTGGTACCGGAACCCACCAGGGAGTGGAAGCCGGAGATAGCGCCGCAGGCGATGGTCACGAACAGGGCGGGGAACACATAGCCCAGGGAAGCGGGCTCGCCGGTGGCGGCGTTGACGGTGATGTTGTCGTACCAGCCGGTGAAGGCGGGCATCTCCATGTTCAGGTCGGCCCCGGTGAAGCCGGCGCCGATGACGCCTACCGCGGCGATGGCCATCATGGCATACAGCAGGAAGGAGCTCAGGTAGTCACGGGGCTGAAGCAGGATCCACACGGGAGCCACAGAGGCCACCAGGATGTACACGCCGATGATCCACATCCAAGCGGTGTTGGACAGGTAGATGGGGTGGAAGTTCAGGCCAATGACCAGGCAGATCACGATGCCGATGACACCAGCGATGGTGGCCACAGACAGGGGAGCGCCCTTGCGGTACACGAAGAAGCCGAACAGAATGGCCATCACGATGAACAGCAGGGAGATCATAGCCACGGAGGCGTTAGTGGCGGAAGCGGCGGTATCCACCACACCGTCCACATAGGTGGCCTGGAAAGTGCTGGCCACGATGGAGGCAAAGGCGGCGACCACCAGGATCAGGGTCAGGTAAGAGAAAATCAGGAACAGCTTCTTGGCGCGGTCGCCGATGTTCAGAGCGATGACCTCACCAATGGACTGGCCCTTGTGACGAATGGAGGCAAACAGGGCGCCATAATCGTGGACAGCGCCGAAGAAGATGCCGCCGATCAGGATCCACAGCACCACAGGCACCCAGCCGAAGACCGCGGCCTGAATAGGACCGTTGATGGGGCCGGCGCCGGCGATGGAGGAAAAGTGGTGACCCATCAGAACGGGAGCCTTGGCGGGAACATAGTCCATGCCGTCTTCCAGTTCATGGGCAGGAGTCGGGCGGGAGTCATCCACGCCCCACTGCTTGGCCAGCCAGCCGCCGTAGAAGATATAACCTACGACCAGAATGGCGCAGCCGACCAGAAGGATCAATACTGCATTCACTTGGGGTTCTCCTCTCCTATATTGAATTTCTTTGCGGCCTCCACAAAGGGACGCAGGGATTTTTTAAATTCCCGACCGGCCCGGTTTGTGGAGATGACGTCGGTGGACAGATCCACCGCGGCTATGCGAAACTCCATCCATCCATGGAGCGATAGCTTAAATTCTCTGCGGTGCTTCTTTTTTTGCAGAACACGCAGAGCCTGCTCGTCGGCCTGATCGCACAGGACCACGGCAGTGAGATAGGTGTACATGTGCTGGGCGTGGGGCTTGACCTGAGGGGCGCCCAGCTCCAGCGTCTTTTGGCAGATCTCCTCCACCGCCGCCTCGTCCAGGCGGGGCAGGGAGAAAAGATAGAGGTATTCATGGTGTTCCGCCGCCCATAGCTCCACCTTCTTGCTCAGCACATACTGAGAATCCCGGGAGTGGAAGGCACAGGCAGCTTTCAGGGAAGAACCATCGTCGATGGAATCAATATCATAATGAGGAGAAAAAGCCTTTAAAAGGCGCTGCTCCAAAGCGGAGCGCAGGGAAGTCACACAAACCAATCCTTTCGCTGGATTTTCCGGGGACAAAGAGGAAAGCAGCCGGAGAGGGCTGCTTTTGTTCAAAAGTTGCCAGAAAACCTTAGGAAAAACTTAAGAAATGGAAACTTCAAAATTGTGAATAAATTATTAAGGTTAATATAGCAGATTTCCCAGCTCAATGCAACCCTAAACTGCCAGTTCGGGCCTAAAAGATCCTTATTTTTGGTTAAGAGAGCAAAAGAAAAAGATTAAGGCCAAAAGAAAATGACAGAATATACGAAGCAAGACGCGTAGGAAGTAAATTAAATGGAAAAACGATCTGGAAAGGGACAGAGTCGCAGGGAAATGAGCTGGAAGGGCGGCTTTGTTGACAGGTTAGGGGCAATCGGGTACAATGGGCCTGCGGTGACAAAACGGCAGGCAGGAGAGAGACTGGCCGTGCCTGTGCCGTCCGGGGAGCGGAGCGCTCCGCGGGGGGCGGAAAGGAGCAGCGCAATGGATTTGGCGGACCGGAGGATGCAGAAAAAGGCCTTTCGCCTGCCCAAATGGGGCAGGCGGCGGCTGATCGCGCCCTCCGTTTTTTTCTTGGCTGTGATCTACTATGAGGAGCTGTTTATGAAGCTCTTCTGTTTTCATACCTTGTCCTTTGCCGGTGTGTTTTTCACGCTGGTATTCTCTATCCCGGTGGCAGTTCTTCTGGGGCTGCTGTGCGGCGGAGTGAGAGAGCGGACGGGACGGTGGCTGCTGGTGGTGCTCACGGGGATCATCTCCCTTTGGATGGGGTCTCAGATCGTCTACTACCACCTGTTCAAGACCTTTATGACCATCTTTTCCCTGACTAAGATGCTGATGGTAGCCCAGTCCTTCGGCAACATGGCTGTGGGCCAGGTGCTGATGAACTGGTTTCCTATTTTAATGATGGTGGTGCCGGTGGTGCTGGCCGCGGTGTTTCGCAAGCGGATCGTGGCCGGATCGGCCCTCATCCGGGGCGACCGGCTGCGGTGGTTTGGTGTGGGTGCCCTGGTACAGGTGGTGGGGATCCTTCTGGTGCTGCTGTGCGGTGGAGGCAATCTGTCCCTGCGATACCTGTATCTTCAGGCCGCAGCGCCGGAGCTGGAGGTACAAAACTTCGGCATGTTCACCCAGACCGAGCTGGAGATCCGGCGGGTGCTCTTTGGGATTGACCCAGACGACCAGGTTTTGCCCAAACTGGCGGTGCGTACCTCGTCTCCCTATCAGTTGGAGGAGGGCGAGGACAAACCGGGCCTGCATATGATGGACATTGACTTTGATGCTTTGATCCAGCGGGACCAGGACGACCCGACCCTGACGGATATGCACCAGTATTTTTCCAAGGTAGAACCCACGCCGGAGAATGAATGGACGGGCCGCTTTGCGGGCAAGAATCTCATCTGGGTGGTGGCAGAGGGCTTCTCCACCCTGGCTATGGATCCGGAGCGCACCCCAACGCTGTGGAAGCTATCCCACGAGGGGATCATCTGCGACCACTTCTATACGCCCTTGTGGGGGGTGTCCACTTCCGACGGGGAGTATGTGACTACCACAGGGTTAATTCCCAAGTCGGGGGTGTGGAGCTACTCGGAGTCCTCGGACAACTATATGCCCTTCGGCTTTGGTACCTTATTTAAAAACCTGGGTTACCGCACCTTGGCCTACCACGACTACCTCTATGACTACTACGACCGCAACCTCTCCCACCCCAACATGGGTTATGAGTATTACGGTATCGGCAATGGCTTGGACATGGAGATTGACGAGGAGAACTTCCCCCCCTCCGACCAGGAGATGATGGAGAAGATTGTGCCTCAGTTTGTCGATGAGGACCACTTCATGGTCTACTGCCTGACGGTAAGCGGACATCTGAAGTACGACTATGAGAGCAACGCCATGTCCCGCCGCCACTGGGATCAGGTCTCCGGCTTAGGCTACTCCGAGGCGGTGACTGCCTATCTGGCCAGCCAGATGGAGCTGGAGCTGGCCATGGAGAGTCTGGTGGATCAGCTGGAGGCGGCAGGCAAGCTGGATGACACGGTGATCGTTCTATCTGCTGACCACTACCCCTATGGACTCACCGACGAGCAGTACAGCGAACTGTTGGGCCACGAGGTGGACCCGGTGTTTGAGATTTACGAGAATACTCTGATTTTGTGGAGCGCTGACATTCAGGAGCCTGTCCATGTGGACAAATATTGTTCCAGCCTGGATGTGATGCCTACCCTGGCCAACCTCTTCGGCCTGGAGTACGACTCCCGGCTGATTATGGGGCGGGATATCCTCTCCGACGAGCCGGGGCTGGTGATTTTCTCTAATTACAGCTTTATTACCGATAAAGGCCGCTACGACTCCACCACGGATACCTTTGAAATGTGGGACGGCAGCGAACCAGACCCGGACTACGCGGCTGAGCGCCTCTCCGAGGTTCAAAACCGGGTAGCCTACTCGGCCTCCATTCTGGATACTGACTACTACCGGGTGGTATTCGGTTCCTCCTGAGGATAAAAAATGGCTGACATCTTTTGATGTCAGCCATTTTTTATCCTGTTACAGCTCCAGACGAATGCTGTCTTTGTTGGATAGACCGTCCTTGGAGAGCATCCGCTCCAGCACCTCTACATCGGTGGTGATGTCCATGGCGTCGCCCTGGAACAGCTGATCCAGCTGCTTTTCAAAGCCTTCCACCACTTTATCCATCATGCCCTCGATACGCGCCATAGCGGCGGTGATGTTTTCACCCTCCACCTCCTGGTCTTCCAGCTGGGCGTAGGCCCGGAGAATTTTCAGGGTGGTGGGGAGGTAGTAGCTCAAAAAGCTGTGCAGCTGGGGAGATTTATCCGGGTGCTGCCGCTGGTAGTCCAGAATCTTGGCAGTAATGACGCCGATGCGGTCGATCTGCTCGCTGAGACGGGGGTTGTCGATGGCGTCGTTGACGGCGCGGATCTCCTCCAGAACTGCGTCCTGGGGCCGCTCCTCCTTGGGAGGCTCCGGCTTCTTGGGCTCTTCCTTGGGGGGATCCGAGAGACCGTCGCCAGATACCACCAGCATGCCGCTGCCCAGATCCAGATAGCCGTTGGGGAACAGGTTCTCCTCCAGCATATCCTCCAGATCATCCCGTACCTTGGCGGGGGAGGCCCCGGTAGCCGAGGCCAGGGAGGACAGGGAGATACTGGTACGCCGGCCGATCATGGCCAGGTACTGGCGGAAGCGGGTGACCTTCTTCTGCCGCCGCAGTCCCACAAACAGGCACCCGGCGCCAGCGCCCAAAAAGCAAAGCACCGGCAGCATATTGGTCAAATCTTCCAGAAACCAGATGGGCTCCCCGTGGATCAACCAGTAGAAAGCGTTGCTGATGCCGGAGAGAGAGCCCAGAAGAAAGACAGCGGTCAGCACAGCACCTACCACCGTGAGGGTGCGCCCCTTCCGGTTCAAAGCGGCCAGCTGGGCGCTGCGGGCCTCTGCGGTGGGCTCCGGAGCGGCCTGGGGAGATGTGGTACGGGCGCCCAAGGGCTGGGAGGTTGGGCGGCGGGTGTAGGTGGTGCCGCTGCGCCCGGTGCGCTTTTTTCCGCCCAGCAGCTTAAGTACGATCATAAAAAGGCCGACGGGCGGCAGACAGATCAGAAAGATCGCCGACATAATCCAATAGCCTAAGTCGTTGTTGTTTCCGTTCCCTTTTCGATACTGATAGTTTGACATAGTGGCTGTTCCCTCCGATGGTAGGCCGCCAGGGCGGTCTGCTTACAAACCTATCTTAGCAGAGTGGAGTCAAAATCCAATTGAGATTTTCTTAAAATTATTTAAATCCGCATAGACTGGGATGGCAGGGGGAGATCCTGCGTAGAAATTATCATACCCCAAGGGCCTGAAAAAGTAAAGGGCGAGGTCAGAATTTTGATTTTCAGGGGGAATTTGGAAGGGACAGTTGTAACTGTTCTGTAATTGTAAGGGGGAAAAAGGGGTGCTATAATGGTTCATGATCTCCAAAAACACGTAGGATTAGGGAGAAATACCCGGATTGCCCGGGGGCTGTATGGAGAAATAAATAAAAAGACGCATCGGCAGCACGCTGATGTGTGGAGGTAATGTTATTATGGAAGGAAATCGGGTTCAGAAAGAGACAAAAAAAGGGCCTGACAATCCAAAGAAAAAAGCGCTGCTCATCGGGATCGGTGCAGCCGCTGTGGTGATCGTAGGCGCCTACGCGGGCTTGTGTGCCTGGGTGGGCGGCTCTCCCACCATTATGAAAGGGGTCCATGTGGGCGGCGTATCCGTGGGCGGGATGACTCAGGAGCAGGCCAAGTCCGCCCTGGAGGACAGCCTGGACCAGGTCAAGGACCTGACGGTACCCCTGGAGTACGGCACCTGGAGCGGCAGCATTCAGGGCACGGCCCTGAGCTTTAACGCGGAGGACTGCGCCAAGCAGGCCTGGGAGACAGGCCGGAGCAACTTTATCCTCCAGGGCGGCGCTTATCTGGGCAGCCTGCTGGGAATGACCCAGGAAGTGGACCTGTCTCTGGACTGGAGCGAGGACGGCCAGAAGCAGCTCAAGGCACTGCTGGATGAGGCAGATCAGCTGGCCGGCGGCGGCATCACCCAGGCGGCCTATGTGATCGACGGCGATCAGCTGAAGATCACCAAGGGAGTCACCGGCGTGGCCATTGACCGGGAAAAGTCCGAGGAGCAGGTGAAGCAGGCCCTGGAGAATGAGCTGGAGGAGAAGCTGCGGGGCGAGACGGTACAGCCGGAGACGGTGACCCTCACTGCCCATGAGGAGAGCCCCCAGGAGCCCGACTTCGAGGCTATGTATGAGGAGCTGCACACCGAGCCGGTGGACTCCACCGTGGATCCTGAGACCTATCAGGCCACCGACTCCGTGGTGGGTGTGGACTTTGATGTGGAGCAGGCTAAGACGGCCTATGAGTCCGCCGCTGAGGGCGAGACCGTTTCCATCCCCCTCACCCTGACCCAGCCCAACGAGACCAAGGAGAGCCTGCAGGCCAAGCTGTTCCGGGACCTGCTGGGCAGCGGCACCACCACGGTCAGCGGCTCCTCCAACCGGAAGCATAACGTAAAGCTGTCTGCTGAGGCATGTAATGGTGTGGTCCTCATGCCCGGCGAGGTGTTCTCCTATAACAACACCACCGGCAGCCGCAGCGCCTCCAAAGGCTACCTGTCCGCGCCGGTGTACTCCGGCGGCGCCTCGGTGGACGAGGTAGGCGGCGGCATTTGCCAGACCTCCTCCACCATCTACTACGCCGTCCTCCACACCACATTGGAGGTGGTGGAGCGGAAGGCCCACATGTACAACACCGGCTATGTGGATGAAGGCATGGACGCCACGGTATACTATGGACTGACCGACTTCCGCTTTAAGAACAACACCAACTACCCGGTGAAGATTGTCACCCGCAGCTACGACCAGGGCGGCAAGCGCAAGCTGACCGTGGAGATTTATGGCACCAACGAGACCGGCTACTATGCCGTGCCCAAGAGCACGACCTATGACTGGGTCTCTCCCACCACCCAGTATAAGGCGGATTCTTCCATTCCCCGCGGTACTACCAAGGTGGACAGCAAGCAGAACCCCTACACCGGTGTGAGCGCCAGCACCTACCGCTATATCTATGACAAAAACGGCAACCTGGTGGAGAAGCAGCAGATGACCTCCAGTACCTACAAGATGCGTCCCAAGACCATTTTGTATAATCCTGCCGACGGTGATCCCTCCACCTGGGTCAACGGCAAGCCCGCCCAGCCTGAGCCGGAGCCGGAGCCGGAGACCCCGGTGACTCAGCCTGAGACTCCCACCACTCAGCCTGAGACTCCCGTCACCCAGCCGGAAACGCCCACGGAGACCCCGGCGGAAACCCCTGCCGAGACCCCCGCGGAACAGCCTGCCGCCTCCAGCAGTCAGGTAGCCTAAGGAGCCAACATGTTTCAAGGTTTTTCACAGCAAGCAGTGGATTTCCTGTGGGGAATCCGCCTGAACAATGAGCGCAGCTGGTTTTTGGCCCACAAGCAGGAGTACCAGACCTTGGTGGCGGAGCCCCTGCGCCAGCTGGGGGAGGAAGTCCACCAGGCCATGGAGGACGCCTTCCCGGAGCTGGGCCTCAATCTCTATGTCTCCCGGATCTACCGGGACGCCAGACGTCTCCACGGCCGGGGGCCGTATAAGGACCATCTGTGGTTCACCCTGCGCCGGCCTAAGGAGCGGTGGGTCAGTATGCCGGCTTTCTATTTTGAAATTGCCCCGGAGTATTATAGCTTCGGCATGGGCTGCTATGACCCAACTCCTGTTACCATGGCCAAGCTCCGCGCCCGCATCGACCGGGACCCCAAGCCCCTGGAGAAACTGGCTCGGAAACTGAAAGGTTCCCAGTTTACCCTGGAGGGTGAGATGTACAAGCGACCCAAGGGGGACCCGGGAGAATTGCTGTCTCCCTGGTACAACCGTAAGAGCATCTCCATCACCCGGGACGAGAACTGCGAAGGCCTGCTGTTCCGGCCGGAACTGACCGAACAGGTGACCGAGGGCTTCCGTTTCCTCAAACCTTATTATGAATATCTCATGACACTGGCGGGGGATCCGCCCCCGGAGCCGGGATGAGAAAAAGGCGTGCCCAGTGGGCACGCCTTTTTGCAAGGGATTTTCAAAAAACTTGCAAAATGAATTGTAATTTCCTCCAAAACCTATTGACAAAAATGGGGGCGAATGCTATATTATAACCAGAAAGGGTGATACCAATGTGGTAGCAAACCTAGCAAACCAGATTTCACCTGATCCGACAGCAGAAAGTTGAGATAGATTAATCCCTGGTAAATCAAAACAAAAAGCTGTCAAGCATGTAGCGGAAAACAGATCAAATCCCAGGTAAGCAAAGGAACTTCAAAAACCCAGGCAAAGAAATTTCCCACAGATTCCAGATCAATCGCAATTCGGTAAGCCTTGTAAGTACCCGGCGGACCAGGAAAGCTCATAAGAGTCGGTAAGCTGAAGAGAAAGCAAGATTCCCGGACAACGCAGAGAAGGATTCAAACGGTAATCAAAATGCCAGGGATGTTGGAAAACCCTTCGTAAACCAAAGGTTCGTTCTGAAACCAATACAAGATCAGCTGGTCGGATGAAGTGTAAAATCTGGTTACGCAGATACCACAGGAAGTTACAGGAATTATGAGATCGCACAACAGTACAGAACCTCATAAGCGAGGATGCACGGCGTAGTTGACGCGCGGCAATGAAGTTGAATGGCAGAAATCGACATCCTGTAAACAGAGCGTGTGGTAAATGCGAATTGATAGAAATGGAGGTAACCATATGATGTTAGATAACAAGAACCACCAGAAATGACCCTTGACTGCATCGAATTACGAAACGAGCGGTCAAGGGTCATTTCTTTTGTCTATATTTGGTTGGGGACGGGCTGCGGGCCCGTTTTTTTCTTGCCTTGCGTTACAGCAGCAGGGAAATAAGGGGAAGGGTAATGAGACACAGCAGACTGGAGACGAACACCGTCCGGGCGGCAAACTCTTTGTCCGCGTGATAGCTCTCCGCCAAAATAGCGCCGATGGAAGCGGCTGGCATCGACATAATAATCAGCATTACGCCCACGACCAGAGGATTCGAGATGGGCAGCAGACGCAGAATAGCCCAAGTAATCACTGGCAGAAGTATCAGGCGCATGAAGGAGAGGGAAAAGGCGTCCCGGTCCCGCAGCAGATCCCTTGCCTTGCCGCCGGTGAGATTCATGCCAGTGACCAGCATGGACAGGGGAGTGGTCACATTGGAGAGATACGTGAGAGGCGCGGAGAGAACGCTGGGAATGGAGAGCTGAGTCAGGTACATCACCAGACCCAGCACCGTAGCGCAGTTCACACTGGTGAGCAGGATGGAGCGCCAGGAGGGAGCAGGACCGGAGTCTTCCGCTTCGTGGTCCATGCACATGAGTTTAGGTCCCATAGTATAGGCCAAAAAATTAAAGGGGATGCTCAGAAAAATAGCCAGTGCCAGGCCCTGTTCCTGAAACAGGGCCAACGCGACCGGAAACCCCATAAAGCCATTGTTGCTGAATGTACTGGAGAAAATCCATACGCCCCGTCGGCCCTGCGGAACCCGGAACAAAGGGGCAAGCAGAAATGACAGCAAACCATACAGGAGAAACAGAGCCGTACCCAAGACCACCATGAGTACGCCGTCCTGAATAAAGGTGGGATCAAAAGGGCGCACCAGAGAAGTCAGTACTGTGGCGGGTAGGGTGATTTGCATGAGCAGGCTGCTCAGCAGCTTGGTGGAGGAGGCAGGGAGAATATGGAGTTTCACCGCAGCATAGCCCACGGCAATCAGCAGGAACAACCCCGTCAGGTTGAAAAAAATGTCTCCAGGATTGAGCATGTGTGATTCTCCTTCCGCGGTTATGAATAAAAGGACTCAATCAAAGGCTGCG